>CAMBSA010000076.1 GCA_945869935.1 Bordetella parapertussis
CTCCAGCCACTGTCGTGTAAGTTGCGGCCCCCAAAGGAGTGACAGCGCACCGGCAGCGCCAAGATACGGGCCGAACGGGATCGGCACGTTCTTGCCTCGTCTTGCGATGATGATCAGGGCGACGCCAACGATCGCGCCGATCAGCGACGAGGCGAGAATGGTGAGTGGCAGGCTCTGCCATCCGCACCAGGCACCTATTGCGGCGAGCAGCTTGAAGTCCCCGAAGCCCATGCCTTCCTTGCCGGTGGCGATTTTGAACGCCCAGTAGACGCTCCACAGAATCAGGTACCCTGCCGCAGCTCCGATCACGGCGGAGCGGAGGTCCACGAAAGTGCCGGAGATATTCACCAGCAATCCGAGCCAGAGCAGCGGTAGCGTGATTGAATCAGGAAGAAGCTGGGTGTCGATATCGATTGCACTGGCGGCAAGGATTGCCCATAGAAACACCATGGCAGCGATCGCCGCGATGCCCGGGCCGAAACGCACTGCACAATAGACTCCAATGACTCCGGCGGCGAGTTCAATCAGGGGATAGCGCACGGAAATTCGTGCCCCGCAGGCCGAGCATTTGGCGCGCAGCCAGAGCCAGGACAGCAACGGGATGTTCTCGAACACCGTGATCTGGTGACCACAGGCGGGGCAGTGCGAACGCGGTCGCGCGATGCTGTAGGGTTTGCCCTCGTCGACAGTCTCACCGCGCAACTCGGCGCATTGCGCGGCCCATTCCAGTTCCATCATCTTTGGAAGCCGGTGGATCACCACGTTCAGGAAACTGCCAACCGCGGCGCCGATCGCAAACGCAATCCAGGGGAACAAGGCCGGTTCCGTGAGCGACCCGATGAATGTCATGAGAGAAAAATCCGCTGTCTGGACCACATGAATCGAACGCGGTTACGCGGACGCAGCCGCCCGCGCGCACCGCCGGGAAAGCCGCGGATCAGACCGCCTGGCCCATTTTGAAGATCGGAAGATACATCGCGATCACCATGCCACCGATCAATGTGCCGAGCACCACCATGATTATCGGTTCCATCAGCGATGAGAGCGCCTCGACCGCATCGTCCACCTCGGCCTCGAAGAAATCGGCCACCTTGCCGAGCATGCCGTCGAGCGCACCGGACTCCTCGCCGATCGACACCATCTGGATCACCATGTTCGGGAATATTTCGGTGTTCTGCATCGCCACCGTGAGACTGCTGCCGGTGGAGACTTCCTGCTGAATTTTCTTGGTCGCCAGCAGATACACGTAGTTACCCGATGCGCCGCCGACCGAGTCAAGCGCCTCCACCAGTGGCACACCGGCGGCGAACATTGTCGAAAGCGTGCGCGTCCAGCGTGCGATCGTGGATATCCGCACGAGGTGTCCGAACACAGGTGCCTTGAGCATCAGCCTGTCCATCGCGATCTGTACCGGCACTGATCGCTTCCACAGGTTCAGAAAGCTGTAGATGCCCCCGCCTATACCGCCAAAGATGATGTACCAGTACTTCACGAAGTTGTCCGAGATTGCCATTATTACCAGTGTCGGCGTGGGAAGGTCGGCGCCGAAGGCGGTGAATACCTGTTTGAACGCCGGAATCACGAAGATCATGATCACTGCGGTGATGACAAAGGCGACCACGATGATCGCGATCGGATAGAACAGGGCCGCCTTGATCTTGGATTTTATGGCGAGCGTCTTTTCCTTGTAGATCGCAAGTCGATCCAGCAGGGCCTCGAGAATACCTGCCTGTTCGCCGGCGGCCACCAGGTTGCAGAACAGCGCGTCGAAGTGCAGGGGGTACTTGCGAAATGCCGTGGCGAGCGCGGAGCCTGTCTCGACCTCGGTCTTGATGTCCATCAGAAGCTTGCCGACTGCAGGATTGGAGTGCCCCTTGCCGACGATGTCGAATGACTGCAGCAACGGCACGCCTGCTTTCATCATGGTGGCGAGCTGACGCGTGAAAAGCGTGATGTCTTTTTCCGTGACCTTGCCGCCGCCGCCGCCGCGGTGTTTCTTGATCTTCGATACCAGAATTCCCTGGCGCCGCAGGGTGGCGTTGACCAGCGCTTCGCCGCCCGCACGCATCTCGCCCTTGACGATCTTGCCCTGGCGATCCTTTCCTTCCCAGGCGAACGTTGACTCCTTGACCTTGTCCTTCATCGAGGCGGTTGCGGTGGCCATGGCTTCAGAAGTCTCCTAAGTGCAGCTTTGGGGCGAAAGAAAGGGTGCGGACCGCCCTGACTTGGCGATGATGCCCCGTTCCCATGTCTTTGTAAAGTCTGAAGAATTCATTCTAAAGGCTTGAGCCATCAACGAATTCGGGCTTTATCCAAGGCTTCGTGCCGAGACGCCAAATGACAATGACATAAACATCATTCCAGCGGATCCGGATCCGTGCGCGGCGGCCGAAAAAGTTTCACCGTCCGCACCACCCGATCCTCGGTATGAACGATCTCCATCGGCACCGAGGCGATCTTCACCGATACCCCGGATTCCGGGATGTCCTGCAGGTGTTCCAGGATCAGTCCATTGAGAGTCTTCGGTCCGTCCAGCGGCAATGCGAGACCGAGCTTGCGGTTTATTTCGCGCAGCGTCGCTCCGCCTTCGATCATGGCGGTGTCGTCCTTGTCCCAGGTGTAGCCTGCGGCCCGTACCGGCGCGGTGGTGGTGAACTCGCCGATAATTTCCTCGATGATGTCCTCGAGCGTGACAAGACCCTGAAGTTCGCCGTATTCGTCGACCACCAGCGCCATCCGTTGCTGGTTCTCCTGAAAATACTGAAGTTGCGTGAACACCGGTGTGTTCGCCGGGACAAAGTAGGGCTCGGCAAGCAGCGCCTCGATGCCCGGTTTGTCCACCTCGCCCCGCAACATCGGATGCAGAACCCGCTTCAGGTGCAGCATACCGGCGACCGTGCCGGGTCCGCCCCGATAGACCGGAAGGCGGGTGTGATAACTCGTCGCGATCTGCTCCACGATCGATTCGATCGGTGCCTCAAGGTCTATCGCCGCGATCCGCGCGCGCGGCGTCATCACGTCCTCCACCGTCACCCGCTCCAGATCGAACAGATTGGTGAGTATCGCCTGGTGTTTCTTCGGCATGAACTGGCTCGACTCGAGCACGATCGTGCGCAACTCCTCCATCGTGAGCCGTGCCGGCTGGTCGGTGCGTGACGGCTTGAGACGGGTTATGAAAAGCAGCAGCGACACGAAAAGGTTGACGAACCAGACCGCGGGATAGAGCGCGCGCAGCAGCGGCTTGAGTACGAAAGCGGCAGGCAGGGCGATCTTTTCCGCATAAGCAGCGCCGATCACCTTTGGCGTGATCTCGGAGAAAACCAATATCAGGAAAGTCACGGAAAGCGTGCCAAGACCAAGGGCGATGTTGTCCTCGCCGAACAACTGCACCGTGATCAGCGATACCAGCACCGCCGCCGCCGCGTTCACCAGATTGTTTCCGAGCAGGATCACGCCAAGCAGCTTGTCGGTCTTGGCGAGCAGTTCTGCCGCGATTCGGGCCGAGCGGTTGCCCAGGCGCACCAGCGTGCGCAGGCGATAGCGGTTGAGCGCCATCATGCTGGTCTCGGCGAGCGAAAAAAAGCCCGAGATCACCAGGAGGATTGCGAGAAGGACGTACTGCCAGGCGAGGGAAATGTTGTCCAAGGGATGGCGCGAAGAATGTAGGGACGCTGCCCCAAGTCACCGGCTCAGTATATCCGACAGCGTGCCGGACGAATCCGGGTCGCGCGCGTGGCGGGTCAGCCGACTGTACGTTGCAAGATCACTTCCAGTACGAATCGGCTGCCGACGTAAGCCAAAAGCAGCGTGAGAAATCCCGCCAGCGTCCATCGAAGCGCGGTGCGGCCGCGCCAGCCGTACGCATAGCGGCCCGCAAGCAGGGCGGCGAAGATCACCCAGGACACCACCGCAAAAAGCGTCTTGTGACTGAAGCGCATCGCCTGGCCGAAGATCGTCTCCGAATAAATCGCACCGGTCAGCAGCGTCAGGGACAGCAGGACAAATCCGGCCTCGATCAGGCGAAACAGCAGGCGCTCCAGCGTCAGGAGCGGCGGCAGGCTCGAGCCAGGCCCGAACAGCGGTCCGGTGGCCGATGCACCCGCGGCGCCCGCGTGCAGGCGTCGCTCCACCAGGGTCATGAGCAGAGCGTGCAACGCGGCGACGGTGAACAGGCCGTAGGCGCCGAGCGCAAGGATGGTATGCACACGGAAGGCGATCGTGTCGGCGGCGGGCGGTGTCGCGAATCCGGGAAACAGCGCGGGAAGCGGTGCGCACACCGCGGCGGCACCGAGAATGAATGCCTGCATACCCTCCACCGGCACCAGCAGGCTCTCCAGCCAGTAGAGGAGCGCGGTGAGCCAGAGCATCGCGGAGAGCGCCAGTCCGAAGCCGAAGCGCAATTCCGGGGCTGCGAACAGCGCATGGTTCAAAAGCAGGGTGTGAAGGACAAGCGGGACCAGGATCGCAAGCCGCTCCCAGGGCGCCAGGCCATGACGCCGAACCGGCGACGGGGCGGCCGGACGCATCCAGCGCGTGCGCCAGAAATGCAGTGCGAGCAGCGCATAGGCCCCTGCCGTGAGCACGTACAATACGTTCATCGCGGCGCCGAGTTTACACCTCGCGCAGCCCTGAATCGGTCAATCACGGTTTTGCTCGCATCGGAACGCACATGCTCGACAACCTAACCCAGCGCCTCTCGAAAATCGTCAAAACGATTCGCGGCGAGGCGCGGATCACCGAATCCAACATCCAGGACGCGCTTCGCGAAGTCCGGGTGGCGCTCCTGGAAGCCGACGTCGCGCTTCCGGTGGTGCGCGATTTCATCGCGCGGGTCCGCGAAAAGGCGCTCGGCGAAGAAGTTGTCGGCAGCCTGACGCCCGGCCAGGCGCTGGTGGGCGTTGTGCATCGTGAACTCACCGAACTCATGGGGGGCGCGAGCACCGGGCTGACGCTTGCGGTGCAGCCGCCTGCGGTGATCCTGATGGCTGGACTGCAGGGCTCGGGCAAGACCACCACGGTTGGCAAGCTCGCGAAGATGCTGATCGAAACCGAGCGCAAGAAGGTGTTGCTTGTTTCGTGCGACGTCTACCGTCCGGCCGCGATAGACCAGTTGTCCACGCTCGCCACCCAGGTCGGCGCGGACTTCTTTCCCTCGAAGCCGGGCGAAAAGCCGGTCGAGATCGCGCGCGCCGCGCAGGAATGGGCGCGTACGCACTACCACGACATACTGATCGTCGACACCGCGGGCCGGCTTGCGATCGACGAGGCGCTGATGAAGGAGATCGCCGATCTCCATGCCACAGTCAACCCGGCGGAAACCCTGTTCGTGGTCGATGCGATGCAGGGGCAGGACGCGGTCAACGTCGCGCGTGCGTTCAGCGAGACGCTTCCGCTAACCGGCGTCGTGCTGACAAAGCTTGACGGCGATGCGCGCGGCGGTGCCGCCTTGTCCGTGCGTCACGTCACGGGGCGTCCGATCAAGTTCGTCGGTGTAGGCGAAAAGCTCACCGGGCTCGAAGCGTTCCACCCCGAGCGCATGGCCTCGCGCATCCTCGGCATGGGCGACGTGCTGTCGCTGGTCGAGGAAGCGCGCAAGAACATAGACCAGGAAGAGGCACAGAAGCTTGCCGAGAAACTCAAGCGTGGCAAGGGCTTCGATCTCGAGGATTTCAAGCAGCAGGTGGCGCAGATGCGAAAGATGGGTGGCCTTGCATCGCTGGTGGACAAGCTGCCCGCGCAGCTCGCGCAGGCGGCGCAGGGCGCGAATGTTGATGACAAGCAGATCCGCCGGATCGAAGGAATCATCAATTCGATGACCCCGCTCGAGCGCACCAAACCGGAACTCCTCAAGGCCACGCGCAAGCGCCGCATCGCGGCGGGGGCAGGCGTCACCGTGCAGGAAGTCAACCGCCTGCTCAACCAGTTCGAGCAGATGCAGAAGATGATGAAGCAGATGCAAAAAGGCGGACTGGCCAAGATGATGCGGTCGATGAAGGGGTTGATGCCGGGGATGAGGTAGGGGGTGTTTCGCCTTTGGGGCGCCTTACTTTCTTTTGCTTCACCAAGAAAAGTAACTCGCCCGTCAGGGCGAAACAGGCCCGCCACAATCGTCCCATTGCCAAAAACACCTGAGTCTGTGTAAAATCGCAGTCTTTTTTCGAATCTTGGACTAGCCATGGTTGTCATTCGTCTCGCCCGCGGCGGCGCCAAAAAGCGCCCGTTCTATAGCGTCGTTGTTGCAGATTCGCGCAGGACCGCCACCGGCCGGTTCATCGAGCGTGTCGGTTTCTACGATCCCAAGGCCCCCGAGGGCCGCGAATCGGTCCGCTTCGCGCTGGACCGCGTCGAATTCTGGAAGGGCAATGGCGCACAGTTGTCGCCCACCGTGGCCCGCCTGATGAAGGGCTACACGCCGGTTGTCGCGGCAGCGCCCGCAAAGTAAGGCAGGCGCAGCCGGCATGTCCGGCAGCGTCATTCATCGAGGTGTCGCCCTTGTCTCACCCAGAGCAGTTCCCGGGAGAGCCTGAGCCGGGAAAGCCAGACCTGGTGATCATGGGGCGCATCCTCGGCGCGTACGGCATACGCGGCTGGGTGAACGTTGCGACGTTCACCGAACAGGTTGATACCCTTTGCGATTACCCGGAATGGTGGATTCGCGGAGGTGCGGCAGGCACGAGGGTGGCAACCGGGCCGGCGACGGCCTGGCGTCTCGTGGCAGTCACGGTAAGCAAGGCGCACGGCGGGCATGTGGTAGCGCAGCTTGCCGGGTGTGAAGACCGGAGCGACGCGGAACGTTTGCGCGGTACGGAGATTGCGGTGCCGAGGGACAGTCTTCCGGCGCTGGCGGAAGGCGAGTATTACCAGTCGGACCTGATCGGCCTGGCGGTGTTGAACACCCGGGGCGAGTTGCTCGGACGGCTGGTCGAGATTTTTGGCGCCGGTGCCCACGAGGTGATGCGGGTGGCGGCTGAGAGCAACGACGGGCAGGACGGGTCGGGCAAGGCGGTGGAAAGGCTGATTCCTTTCGTCCCGCAGATAGCACGCTCGGTGGATGTGAAGGCAGGCGAGATCCGGGTTGAGTGGGAGCTCGACTGGTAGCTTGAAGTTGGTTGAAACGGAAAGCGGAGGCGAAGGTGCGTTTCGATTGCATCACGCTTTTTCCGGAAATGTTCACCGCGGTGACCGAATCCGGGATCACGCGGCGGGCGAAAGAGCAGGGGCTGTGGGATCTTGCGCTGTGGAATCCGCGTGATTTCACGACAGACAACTACCGGACGGTCGATGACCGTCCGTACGGGGGCGGGCCGGGCATGGTGATGCTGGTCGAGCCGCTGGAGCAGGCGATTGATGCGGCAAAGGCTGCATCGGGTGGGGCGAAGGTGATTTTTCTTTCGCCGCAGGGTGCGGTGCTGGATGACCGGAAGGTCAAGGCACTGGCGGAAGGGCCGGGAGCGATCTTGCTCTGCGGGCGGTACGAAGCAGTGGATGAACGGCTGCTCGGGAGCCGGGTCGACGAGGAAATCTCGATCGGCGACTACGTGAT
>CAMBSA010000077.1 GCA_945869935.1 Bordetella parapertussis
CCCGGCCACCTCGAAGCCTGGAGCTGGGTGCTGGTACCCAAGGCCGCGAGCGCGGAGTTCAAGGCGCACTCCTACAAGGTGGCGGTGGCGAACTTCAGCCCCTCGGGCAACTTCGAGCAGGACGATTCGGTCACCTGGGGCGGAGTAGCTCGCGCGGCCAAGGGCGTGTTCGCGCGCAACAGCAACATGCTGCTCAACTACGAGATGGGCCTGCCCGAAATCAGCACCGCGCGCCTGATGAAGGACTGGCCGGGCCCGGGCGAGGTGTACGACACCAACCTCGAGGAAGGCGTGCAACGCACATTCTTCAACCACTGGTGCCGGGCGATGATCGCCGGCGCGAAGACCTGAGCGAGGTTGCGATGGCTACCGCGAAGAATGACATCGGAAAATTCGGCAGGACACAGGCGGAGGATTTCCTCTACACCGAGGCCGAGATGCTCGACGACTGGCGGCTGATGGAGTGGATCGACATCATCACGCCCGACATCGACTACCGCATCCCGGTACGCACCACGCGCGAGTCGGTCGATGAGGCACGCGCCTTCAGTCCCGCCGCCTTCCACATGGTGGAAGACCACGCCTCGCTCGTGGCACGGATGAAGCGTCTGGACACCGGCGTCGCGTTCTCCGAATCGCCGCGCACGCGCGCCCGGCGCCATGTGTCGAACGTGCGCGTAGGTCGCGCCGCTGGAAACGAAGTCGAGATACGCAGCAACCTGCTGTTCTACTGGTCCCGCGACGAGTTTCAGAAGCTGGTGTCGGCGGAACGCCGCGACACCTTGCGCATCGACGGCGGTTGCGTGCTGCTGGCGAAACGCACCGTGCTCCTCGATCACACCGCGCTTCCGCTGCCCAACCTGTCGATCGTCCTCTGATGGGTGCATTGAAGGGAAAAGCGGCGCTGGTGACCGGCGGCGGCTCGGGCCTCGGCCTTGCCATCGTGCGCCGCTTCATCGCCGAAGGCGCGCAGGTCGGTGTGCTCGAATACTCGCCCGAACGCGCCGATTCGCTTCGCCGCGAATTTCCCGTCGACCTGATCAACGTGACGGTGGGCGATGTGCGCAACATCGCCGACAACCAGCGCGCGGTGACGGAGGTCTGCGCGCGCTTCGGCAAGCTCGACTGCTTTGTCGGCAACGCCGGCATCTACGACAACCGCGTGCGCTTTGCCGACATCGCGCCGGACCGGCTCGGCGGCGCCTTCGACGAACTCTTTGGCATCAACGTCAAGGGTTACCTGATGGGGGCAAAGGCTTCGATCGATGCGCTGAAAGCCAGCCGAGGCTCGCTGCTTTTCACCGCCTCGGTGTCGAGCAGCACCCCCGGATTCGGCGGCACGCTCTACCTCGCAGCCAAGCACGCGATCGTGGGGCTTACCAAACAGCTGGCCTGGGAACTCGCGCCCGAGATCCGCGTGAACGCGGTGGCACCGGGCTATGTACCCTCCGACCTGCAGGGCATGCAGGCGCTCGGTCAGCAGAGCCCGCGGCGCCCGCCGCCGCCGCCGGACGCGATGCCGCTGCATGTTCTGCCCACAGCCGACGACTACGCGGCCTACTACGTGCTGCTCGCCTCCGACACCGGCGCGCGCACCGCCACCGGCAGCGTGATCTTTGCCGACCACGGCCTGTCGATCTTCGGCATGGACCATCCCGCGGCCTGGGGACGCCCGGCGATGGACGACAGGGCCGGCTGACGCGCTGCCGACGACCAAGCGATTCCCATGAACACATCGAACGCAAGCACTGGCCGCCGCCTCTCGCGCGAGGACGCGCTCTCGATCGCGCGCGGACAGGCCGCCGCCATCCGCGCCCGCGCCGAACAGTGCGAGAAGGCGCGCCACGCGCCCGAGGCGACGATCGCGGAATGGAAGGACAGCGGTCTGGTGCGCCTGTTGCAGCCGTCAAAGTACGGCGGCTCTGAAGGCGGCTGGGACGTGTTCTGCGAAGTGACGCAGGTCCTCGCACGCGCCTGCGGCTCGCAGGGCTGGGTGTACCGCGTGCTCGCGGATCACCCGCAGATGATCGGCACCTTTCCGGAAGAAGCGCAGCACGACGTCTGGGGCAAGGACCCCGATACGCTCGCCTCGTCCAGCTTCGCGCCGACCGGCGAGGCGCATGAAGTGAGCGGTGGCTATCGGGTGTCCGGTCGCCACAGCTTCTCCAGCGGCATCGACCACGCGAGCTGGGTGATCTCCGGCGCCTTCGTGAAAGACGCCACGGGCAATCGCAAGCAGATGGCGTTCTTCCTGATTCCGAAGAGCGAGGTCACCGTCATCGACGACTGGTTCGTCACCGGACTGGAAGGCAGCGGCTCCAAGAGTTTCGAGGTGAAGGACCTGTTCGTGCCCGCGCACCGGATGCTGGACGCGGGCGGATCCGTGCGCGGCGACACGCCCGGCGGCCGCGTCAACCCCGCGCCGATCTTCAAGCTGCCGCGGCTGGGCTACACCACCGCCGCGTTCGCGGCGCTGTACGTCGGCATGACGCAAAGCCTGCTGGATGACTGGCTCGACTACACCGCGGGACGGACCTCCTGGGGACGGCCGGTCGCCGAAGCCGAATACACCCAGATGGTCGCGGCCGAGGCCGCCTGCGAAATCACCGCCGCGGAAAACCTCTACCTCACGCCGGTGCGCGATGCGATGCGCCGACTGGAAGCGGGCGACGCCCTGCCCGATGCGCTCACCGCCCTCACCACCGGGCAGGTCGGTTACGCCTGCCAGCTTGCGCTCGCCGCCGCCAACCGGCTGAACGCCGCCACCGGCGGGCGCGCGGTGTACAAGGGCAACCCGATCGAACGCCAGTACCGCAACGTGCTCGTGGGCATGCAGCACGTCGCGGTCAACTGGCCGATGTGCGCAAGTCGCTTCGGCGCGCAACTCCTGCGCGAACACGGCGCGACGATTCCGCCGGCGCGAAGCCTGTTCTGAGCGCGCACGCATGAACAAGCCGCGCATCAACAAACCTAATTCAGCCATTGAAGGAGTGCATCAATGACGTCCGCAGCACGCGGCGGCGAAAAGCTGCCGCTTCCGGATTTCCTCGCCGACATCGAGCAGGATCTCGAACAGGGCCTGCTGCCCGCGCAGATCTACAACAACCGGACGATCTACGAGCTCGAGGCGCGCCGCATTTTCGCGCGCTGCTGGGTGTTCATCGGCCACGAGACCGAAATCCCCAATCCGGGCGACTACGCCGCGCGCAACATCGGCGAGGACCCGTTCATTTTCGTGCGCGGCGAGGACAACATCATCCGCGTGCTCTTCAACGGTTGCCGGCACCGCGGCGGGCAGGTGTGCCTCGACGAGTCGGGGAATACGACGGGCTTTGTCTGTCCGCTGCACGGCTGGAGCTACAAGACCTCAGGCGAGCTGGATGGCGTGCCGGCGAAGAACGAGGGCTATCGCACGCTCGACTTCAAGGACTGGGGCCTGATCCCCGCGCCGAAGGTGGCGAACTACCACGGCCTCGTGTTCGCGAGCCTCGACCCGGAGGCAATTCCCTTCGAGGAGTATCTCGGCAAGTACCGCTGGTACCTCGACATCCAGCTGCTGCTGACCAAGGGCGGTATGGAGGTGCTCGGCGAGCCGCACCGCTGGGTGGTGAACTGCAACTGGAAGTCCGGCGCGGAGAACTTCACCGGCGACAGCTCGCATACGCCGATGACCCACCGTTCCATTCTTTCGCTCAAGATCATCAACCCCGCGGTGGCGAACACGCCCAACAAGAAGCACGGCATGCATGTGCACGATGTCGATGGTCATGCGATAAGCGTGCGCCAGCTGGAGCCGGGCGGTGTGGTGTTCTGGGATTATCCCGAGGAACTGCGCAAGCATTTCGGCACGCACGCGCTCAGCAAGGAACAACTGGACTTCGCCGCGCGCGGCCTGGTGCACGACGGCACGGTGTTCCCGAACTTCTCCTATATCCACATCGGCCTGTCGGATGCCGAGGACCGCCCGCCCTCGGGTTTTCTTTCGATCCGCGTCTGGCAACCCAAGGGGCCGGGAAAGATGGAGATCTGGAGCTGGATCCTCGCGCCCAAGGAAGCAACGGATGAATACAAGCGCCGCGCCTACCGGGTGGGCATGAGCAGCTTCAGTCCCTCGGGCAGTTTCGAGCAGGACGACGTGGTGCTCTGGCCGATGGTCGCGCGCACCGGCGGCACGGTGTTCGCCGAGAAGGTGGGGATGAAATACAACTTCCAGATGGGCCTGGGCGACATGGGCAACACGCCGCACGCCACCGACTTCCCCGGCCCGGGGCAAGTCATGCCCACCGCGGTGGGCGAGTGCGGCCCGCGCACCTTCCACGACTCCTGGTACAAATGGATGAGCAAGCCATGACTCGCGCGCAAACCGTGCAAACCGCGCAAACGATGGATGAACGCGCAGTGGACGACCGCCTCCAGCGCGAATGCACCGCCTTCCTGTTTCACGAGGCGGAGCTGCTCGATGCCTGGAGGCTCGAGGAGTGGATCGCGCTTCTGACACCGGATATCGACTACCGCATTCCGGTACGCACCACGCGCATGAAAAAGGACGGCGACGGATTCAGCAAGCGCGCGTACGTGCTCGAGGAAGACCTGAGCTCGATCCGCATGCGCGCCAAGCGCCTTGAATCGGACTTCGCCTGGTCGGAGAACCCGCGCAGCCGCACCCGCCACATGGTGTCGAATGTGCGGGTTTCTGCCAGCGATGCCGAGGGTGACACCGCCGGCTGCGTCAACGTGAAGAGCAACGTGGCGGTGTTCTGCCATCGCGGCGACGAGCCTCTGCCGGTGATCCTCACCGGCGAGCGGCAGGACGTGCTGCAGGACACGGGCGAGGGCTGGCGGCTGAAAAAACGCCTCGTGCTGCTCGACACCACGGTGCTCGGCATGGACGCGTTTTCGATTTTCATCTGAACAGGGGTTGACGATCCGGGCGCGGATGCGCGCGCCGCCCCGGACGACACATCATCGACGCGCAGGAACTACCGGAGGAAAGAAACCATGAAACGACCTATAAAGACCGCGCTTCTCGGAAGCGTAAGGAACGCGTTAATCGCGTTTGCCGCAATCGCCTTCGCCGCGCCCGCGCTGCAGGCGCAGGAGTACCCCGATCGCCCGATCCGCCTGATCCTCGGGTTCGCCGCGGGCGGCGGGCCGGACGCCACCGCGCGCGTCACCGCGCAACAGCTCTCGCCCCTGCTCGGCCAACCGGTCGTGGTCGAGAACCGCACCGGCGCAAGCGGGGTGATTGCGGTACAGGCAGTTCTCGGCGCGCAGCCGGACGGATATACCCTGCTGGTCGGGGAGACCGGACAACTCGGCATCCTGCCGCACCTGAGCAAGACGCTCCCCTATGAGACCATGAAGGACTTCGCGCCGATCAGCCTGCTCTCGGTCCAGCCGCTGGTGCTCGCCGCGAGCGCCAAGTCGGGCATCAAGTCACTGCAGCAGATGATCGCCGAAGCCAAGGCGAATCCCGGCAAGCTCGCCTATGGATCCTCCGGCGTGGGGACCCTGCACCACCTCGCGATCGAAATCCTGAAGTCCCAGCTCGGCATCGACATGATCCATGTGCCCTTCAAGGGAAGCGGGCAGGCGATGCCGGCGCTGCTCGCCGGCGACGTTCCGCTGCTGATGAGCGGCCTGCAACAGGCGCACGGCCATGCGCGTGCCGGCAAGATCAATCTGCTCGGCGTCACCACCGGAGCACGCTCGGAGTTTCTGCCGGAGGTGCCGTCCTTCGGCGAAGTGTCCAAGGGCTTTGACTACGCCGCCGAAGTCGGCCTGCTCGCCCCGCGGGGCACCCCGCCCGCCGTCGTCAAGCGCCTCTCCGAGGCCCTGCGTACCGCGTTGCAAAGCGCAGACCTGATCGCCAAGTTCAAGGAGCAATACATGACCCCGAAATTCTCCACGCCGGAGGAGTACAGAGAGGTGCTTCGTCGCAACCTCGAGGTCTACGGCAACGTGGTCAGGACCGCCAAAATTCCGTCGAACTAGTGGCGGCGGCACCGGGCCGGCTTGCCGCCGCGGCCGGCCCGATTCATTTCAGCCTCGCAGAACGCATCGGGAGCACCAAATATGAGCAGACTTCAGCTGAGCTACGCTGGCCATCTATCCGACCGGGTGCAGGATTTGTATTACGGCATGGTCAAGCCCGAGGCGATCGACCTGCAGTTCCTGCCGCTGCAACCCTTCCAGGCCTTCAAGCGGATGCTCGACGGCGAATTCCATTGCGGGGAGCTTTCTTTCTCCACCTGGGTGCTGCGCTGTGCGAAAGCAAAGGCTGAAGGCAAGGAGCAACCCTTCGTCGCGATTCCCGCCTTCCCCTCGCGCACCTTCCGGCACAACGCGATCTACGTGAACACCAAGGCCGGCATCCGCACGCCGGCCGACCTCAAGGGCAAGCGCGTCGGCGTGCCGGAATACCAGATGACGGCCGCCGTGTGGGCGCGCGGCATGCTGCAGCATGAATACGGCGTGAAGCCGATGGACTTGCACTGGGTGACCGGCGGCCTGAAGGACGCCGGCCGCAAGCCGATGATGGAGGTGAAGGTCGCCGGCCTCGACATCCGCCACGAAGAAAAGAAAGCGCTCAACGACATGCTGGTGACGGGTGAACTCGACGCGATGATCGCACCGCAACTCCACCCCGCGATCCGCGCCGGCACGGGCGAAGTGGCCTATCTCTTTCCCGATCCCGCAAAGGCGGCACGCGAGTACTACGCAAAAACGAAACTCTTCCCGCTGATGCACGTGGTGGTGTTGCGTCGCGACGTGCACGAGCAGCATCCCTGGGTGGCGGTGAGCCTGTACCAGGCGTTCTGTCAGGCGAAGGACAACGCGCTCGCGCGGCTGGAAGTGGAGGAGCCGCCGCCGGTGTCCCTGCCCTGGCTCTACAACTACAGCGAAGGCATTCGCGAATTGTTCGGCCGCGACTACTGGCCCTACGGCATCGAACCCAACCGCCGCGAGATCGAGGCGCTGTGCACCTACGTGGTCGAACAGGGGCTGACAACCGTGCACCTGAAGCCGGAAGAACTGTTCGCCCCGAGCGTGATCAAGCTCGCGGATTACCGGCTGTGAGCGCAGCGGAAAAAACGCCGATTCGCGCGGGTCATCGCGCTGGAACGCCGATTCGCATCGGCGGTAAAGATGGTGGAACGCCGATTCGCATCGGCGTAGTGGGGCTCGGCGGCGCCACCAGCCAGATGCTGCCCTGTCTTGCGGCGCATGCGGGCATGAAGATTGCCGCCGGTGCCGATCCGCGACGCGAGGCGCGCGAGCGGTTCGCCGCCGATTTCGGCGCAGAGGGGTTTGATTCCGCCGAGGCGCTTTGCGAAAGCGGCGATATCGACGCGGTGTACATCGCCACGCCGCACCAGTTCCATCGCGACAACGTGCTCACCGCCGCCGCCGCGGGCAAGCATGTGGTGGTCGAGAAGCCGATGGCGCTAACGCTGGAAGACTGCGACGCGATGATCGACGCCTGCGAACGCGCCGGC
>CAMBSA010000078.1 GCA_945869935.1 Bordetella parapertussis
TTCTGCCTCGTATCCGCGGACGGGTGCGTGGAGAGAAACTGCGGCGGACGCGCCCCGCCGATCGATCCCATCTTCTGCCAGAGCGATATGGCGGCATGCGGGTCGAAAGCCGACCGTGCAGCGAGTTCCACCCCGACACGATCCGCCTCCGTTTCGTGCAGCCGCGAATTCGGGAGGTTGAACGTAACGTCGAGGATCGTCTGGGAAATATCCTGCCCGGCGGCACCGATGCCGAGCACCGCGCCGACCACGCCGATCGCCAGACTTTGCGCCGTCGCCTGTGAAGCGCGCTCGCGGCCGTGCTCGCGCAGCGCATGCGCAATTTCATGCCCGATCACCGCCGCGAGTTCGTCATCGGTGATGCGCAGCTTGTCGATCAGGCCGGTGTACACCGCGATCTTGCCCCCGGGCATGCACCAGGCATTGACCTCGGGTGAAGTGATGACGTTGACTTCCCATTTCCAGCCGGGCGCATCGGAGCGAAACGCGTTGACGCTCGCGATCAGACGGTTCGCGATCGCGCGCACCCGCTCGAGTTGCGCCGGGTCGCGGTTGAGCTGCCCTTTCTTCTGCGCATCGGCCATCACCTGCTGGTAGGCCTTGACCGCGCTGCTGTTGACCGCCGCGGCCGAGACCATGAAGCTCTGCGTCCGATCAACGCCGACCGCGCCCGCCTGGGTCGTCTGCACCGTCTGGCAGGCGGCAAGCGATAACGCCGCGCAGATCGCGACTCCGAATAACCCGATCGTCTGCCTGATCGTCCGTTTCATCGTTTCCCCGCATGTGTGTCCAGGATGCGCGCCCGGATTATCCCTGATAACGCTTTCAGGCCGCATTCTGTTGACCCGGAATCCTGACTGCCTCCTGAGGCGGCGCGAGCCGCCGTGCCCGGACAAGTACCGCCAGACCAACCGCCCCGGCGAACGACGCGAAAGTGAACGTCCAGGCCGGCCCCACCGCATCCCAGAGCACACCGCTGACGAGGCTGCCGAGCATGCCCCCTGCACCGTAAGTAAGACTGCCGTAGAGCGCCTGCCCGCTCGCCCGCCTCCCATCGCCGAACCACGCGCTCACCAGGCCTATCGATGCCGCGTGATGCGCACCGAAGGTGGCCGCATGCAGAAGCTGCGCAATCACGATGATGATCACCGAATCTGCAAACCAGCCGATCGAGGCGAAGCGCAGGATCGCGCAGACAAACGCGAACTTGAGCAAGGTCTCGCTCGAGAATCGACGGAACAGCCGCGGCGACCAGAGGAACACGAAGATCTCCGCCACCACCCCGAGCGACCAGAGCATCCCCACCGCAGTCTTGCTGTAGCCGGCTTGCGCGAGATGGATGGAATAGAACCCGTAGAACGGACCGTGCGCCACCGACATCAGGAAGCAGGCGGTAAAGAGGGCCATCACCTGCGGCTTGGCAAGCACCTGCCACACGCCGCCCCGGTCGGCGGAATGCGATACCGCCACCGGCTCGGGCACCGAGAACGCCATCAGCGCTCCCGTGACAAGCACCGCCAGCAACAACCATAACAACAGGCGTATCGGGTAGATGTCCAGCAGCGGGCCGACAACCAGCACGGTCACGACAAATCCGATCGACCCCCAGAGCCGTACCGGTCCGTAGCGACCGGGGTGATCGCGCACATGGGAAAACGTGATGCCTTCGAAGATCGGCATCACGGGCGCAACGACCGCGCTGAACACGGCGATCAGCACCAGCATGCCGATGAAGGAATCGGCGGCGAACGCCCCCGCCCAGGTGATCGCACCCAGCACCATGGACACGCGCAGCACGCCGGAACGGTGCCCGCTGCGATCCGCCCAGGGGCCGACGACGAGCGGCACGAGAATTCGCGCGAGCGCCATCACCGAAAGAATGATGCCGATCTCCACGCCGGGAAGCGCGAGTTCGCGCTGCAGGTACAGGCTGAAAAAAGGCGTGAAGGCGCCGACGTAGGCGAAGTACGCGAAGTAGAACGCCGAGAGCCGGACGTAGGGGACGGAGGACATCGTGAATACCGGAAATTCGGGGAGCGGCGCGCAGGCTTTCGATGCGCGGCAAGCGCGTAAGATAACCGCTTTTTGCGACGGTTCGCGATCCGTTCCGGGTTTTACCGCGGACACGGCGGGCACACTTCGCGGGCGCACCTCGACCTATGGACTTACCGACTTGAATTCCTCCGCCATGCGAGTTCCCCGCAGCGTGTTTTTCGCGCTGTTCGCGGTCTCCGGTTTCGCCGGCCTGATCTACGAGTCGATCTGGACCCATTACCTGAAACTCTTTCTCGGCCACGCCGCCTACGCGCAGACGCTGGTACTTGCGCTATTCATGGGCGGCATGGCGATCGGTGCATGGCTCTGCAGCCGCGCGGGCGCACGCTGGACCAATCTGCTCGCGGGTTATGCGATCGCTGAAGCACTCATCGGTGTCGCCGCCCTCGTCTTCCATCCGTTGTTCGTCGCCACCACCGACGTCGCATTCGACAATCTTCTTCCGGCCCTCGGCAACGAATCACTCGCGACGCTTGCGAAATGGTCCCTCGGTAGTGCGCTGATCCTGCCGCAGTCCATCCTGCTCGGCATGACCTTCCCGCTGATGAGCGCCGGCATCATCCGCCGCTATCCGCTCGCGCCCGGCGAGTCGCTTGCGATGCTGTACTTCACCAACAGCTTTGGCGCGGCGATCGGCGTGCTCGCGAGCGGATTCATCCTGATCGAGCACCTCGGGCTGCCCGGCACCATGCAGACCGCGGGTGTACTGAACCTAGTGCTCGCCGCGGTGGTCTGGATGCTCTCCCGCGGCGGCGAACCCGGCGCCGCGCCGGTGCAGACGAACGACTCGGCGGGATCGACGCCAGCCCTGTTCCTCGTCGTTGCGCTGCTCACCGGCACCGCCTCGTTCATCTACGAGATCGGATGGATCCGCATGCTGTCGCTGGTGCTCGGCGCATCGACGCATTCGTTTGAACTGATGCTGTCCTCCTTCATCCTTGGCCTCGCGTTTGGCGGACTGTGGGTGCGCAAGCGCATCGACTCGATCGCGGAGCCCATCCGCTGGCTTGGCACGGTACAGGTCGCGATGGGGCTGCTCGCGCTCGCGACCATCCCGGTCTACGGCCAGATGTTCGGTGTGATGCAGGCAGTGATCAAGGGCCTTGCCAAGACCGACGCGGGCCACGCGATGTTTCTCGCCTCGAGCCACGGTATCGCGCTCGCGGTAATGTTCCCCGCCACCTTCTGCGCCGGTATGACCCTGCCGCTAATCACTTATGTATTGCTGCGTTCCGGGCAGGGCGAGAAGGCTATCGGGGCGGTGTACGCCTCCAACACGCTGGGGGCGATCCTCGGCGTCGTGCTCGCGGCGCATATCGGCATGCCTTATCTCGGGCTCAAGGGCCTGATCGTCGCGGGCGCGCTGATCGACGTGACGCTCGGCCTCGTGCTGCTCTGGCGTTACCGCGCATCCCTCTTCGCCCCGGTGTTCGCCACCGCTGTTGTGCTGCTCGGCTTTGCGGTGGTGGTTCCGCTGTTCTCGCTTGATGCCCACATGATGGCCTCCGGCGTGTTCCGCCGCGGCGACCTGTTCGTCGACAGCGATGTGAAGGTCATTTCGCACCGCGACGGCAAGACCACCACGGTGAGCATGCTCGACTTCAGCGAAGGCCGGAGCCTGCGTACCAACGGCAAATCCGACGGCGCGATCAACATGAACCCGCTTGGAGCGCGCATCTCCGACGAACTCACCATGGTGCTCACCGCGGCGCTGCCGCTTGCCTACAAGCCGGATGCAAAGCACGCGGCGATCATCGGCATCGGCACCGGACTCACCACCCATGCGATGTTGTCTAGCGCCACGATCGAGGAAGTGGACACGATCGAGATCGAACCCGCGATGGCCGAAGCCTCGCGCCTGTTCGCGCCGGTGAATGCCAATGCCTTCGCCGACCCGCGCAGCCACATCATCTTCGACGACGCCAAGACCTACTTCTCAACGCGCAACCGCAAGTACGACATCATCGTCTCGGAGCCGTCCAATCCCTGGGTGAGCGGCGTATCGAGCCTGTTTACGCGCGAGTTCTACCGCCACACCAAACGCTATCTCAAGCCCGGCGGCGTGCTGGTGCAGTGGTTCCAGTTGTACGAGATCGATCCCAGCCTCGTCGGCTCGGTGCTGCTCTCGCTCGGCGCAGAATTTCCCGACTACGTGATCTACATGGCCACCGAAAGTGACCTGCTGATCGTCGCAGGCGATCCGGAAACCCTCGCACGCCCCTTGGCCGACGTGACGAAAATCGCCGGCCTCTCGGACGAACTGCAACGCATCCACGTCAACACACTCGGCGACATCCAGATGCGTCGCCTCGGCGGGAAAGCCGCGCTCGATCCGTTTTTCAGGAGCTACAAGGTGCCGGGCAATTCGGACTTCCAGCCCTACCTCGACCTGAACGCGGCAAAGTACCGCTTCCTGCAGCGCTACGCGGGCGAGGTCACCGAGATCGACAGCGCCTCGGGCATCCCGGTGCTGTCGATGCTCGAAGGCCGCGTCTCGCACTCCACCAGCGCGCCCTCGCTCGGCGGCGAAGACTATCTCGCTCGTATCGAGCAGACCCGCCGCGCGCTCTATGCGCGCAATTTCTTCCTGAGTCCGGTGCCGCCCGACCCGGTGTCGATCCCGCGAAATTTCCAGAAGGATCTCGAACTCACCCAGCTGCGTCTTATGGACTGCCGCAATCCCGAGCGTTTCGACATCTGGTTTCATTCGCTGTACGCGCTCGCGCGCGCGGTAAACCCGTACCTGTCGGCGGTCGATGCGGACCAGCTCTGGACAAAGCTCATCGCGCATCCCTGCGGTGGAAAGATTCCCGAAGCGCAACAAAAATGGCTGGACCTCTACCTCGCGATCGGACGGCGCGATGCGCAGGCGATGACAATGCTGTCGGAATCCCTGCTCAGCCTTTCAACCGATCTTCCGAAAGGCAACCGGCAGTTCCTGATCACAGCCGCGATGACAGGACATCTGATGCGCAAGGACAAGGCTGCGGCCGCCGCGGTATGGAGCCGTCACCCCAAGGATGTGGATGGCACCACCGATGTGACGCTGCGCTTTCTGTACGCGCACGCATTTTCAGGCTGAGCTGAAAGCACCGCGCCGGGAAACCTCAGTCGCGTCGCTGGCCGATTTTCGGCGTTACTGTCGTCACGTCACCGCACTGCGCCCGATGGCGCAACGCATGGTCCATCAGCACGCAGGCCAGCATCGCCTCGGCAATGGGCGTGGCGCGTATGCCCACGCAGGGGTCGTGGCGCCCGGTCGTGGCGACTGTCACCGGCTTGCCGTCCAGATCGATTGATTGCCGCGGAATGCGGATCGACGAGGTTGGTTTCAGCGCGATGCTCACCACCACGTCCTGGCCGGTCGAGATGCCACCGAGCACGCCGCCCGCGTGATTGGAAAGGAAGCCGTCGGGCGTGAGTTCGTCGCCGTGCACGCTCCCTCGCTGGTCGACCGACGCAAATCCCGAACCGATTTCTACGCCCTTCACCGCGTTGATGCCCATCATGCCCGCGGCGATGTCCGCGTCGAGTCTGCCGTACACCGGTTCGCCCCAACCAACAGGAACGCCCTCGGCAATCACCGTCACGCGCGCGCCACAGGAATCGCCGTCGCGCCGCAGTTCATCCATGAAGGCTTCGAGCGCCGGCACCGCACCCTGGTCGGCGACGAAAAACGGATTCGCCCCCACCGCATCCCAGCGCTTGAACGGCACGACATGCGGACCGAGTTGCGACAGGTAGCCGCGCACCACGATGCCGTAGGTTTCGGACAGCCATTTTTTTGCAACCGCGCCCGCCGCTACCCGTACCGTGGTTTCGCGAGCCGACGCGCGTCCGCCGCCGCGGAAATCGCGAAAGCCGTACTTCTGTGTATAGGTGTAATCCGCATGACCGGGACGGAAGGTCCGGGCGATGTCCGAATAGTCCTTGGAGCGCTGGTCCTCGTTGCGGATCACGAAGCCGATCGGCGTGCCGGTGGTTTTTCCCTCGAAAATCCCCGACAGAAGCTCGATCCGGTCCGATTCCTGGCGCTGCGTCACATGACGTGAGGTGCCCGGTTTGCGCCGGTCGAGTTCCTTCTGGATGTCCGCCGCGTCGAGCGACATGCCCGGCGGGCAGCCGTCGATTACGCCTCCCAGGGCCGGACCGTGGGATTCGCCGAAGGAGGTTACGCAGAACAGGGTGCCGAAGCTGTTGCCGGACATGGAAATTACTCGTGTAAGGAAGCTCTGATCAATTCATATTCTGCGACGAATCAAGCGAAGCTTCCCTCTGAAGTGGGGGATTGGAGCAGGGGACTAACATTGGGGGCATCGCCCCCTTGTTTGCGCTATCCCTAACTCGCGGAAAATCAATGCAAAGTCTAACATGCGGGTATGTACTCCCTGACCGCATCCGCCAACACGCTTCCCCTTAGCCGGGCCCGATGAGCGACGACCCGGACAAACTCAAGGGGCCGGGCGGTCTCACCCTGCGGCAGATTCATGAACAGGTGAAGAAATCCGCCGATCGCGACCGCGCCGCGCTGCAGGCGCGCAACGCGTTGACGAACAAATCCTCGCGCTGGCAACGATTCGTCCGCTACGTATGGGACAAAAAACCAGGACGTTAGCCACTACTCACAACGCCCGGTTAAAGAAATTCCGAAACGTGTCGTAGATACCTGAAGCAGAGGACGAAAGGCCCGCCGCCGGCACGCCCCCGGATTGCGACGCCATTTCGTCCCGGAATCCAGCAAAAGTTCCGCACTGCGGCATTTCTGAAAATTGTCATATATTGCAAATGGAACCGATGGTAAAGCCATAGATTTCATGGATTTAGAATTGTTTCATCTGCAAAACAGCCAGTGAGCCGAGCATTTGTTGGTGCAGGATCGACGTTTTTTGCAACCTTTTCCCCGGTCTTGTGTCAAAATTGCACACATAAATAAAGCTGCTCCAACGAGGGCGGGCTGGGTGTGGAGACAGAAACAGTAAGGGCGGAATTGACACGACCCACGGAGAGATATTATGCAAAAAACACCCAAGTTCAGTCCCAAGACCCGGGCAATTCTCAACTCGATCACCAAAAAGCCCCTGACGATTGCGGAAATCTGCACTGCGACCACGCTTCCTCCCAAGGAAGTGCATCCTCGCATCCAGAACGCGGTTCGTAGCGGCTATGCGGTTGTTGCCGGAGAGCCTGTAATGCGAGGTGCACGCGCTGCCAGGCGCTATTCCGCGGTGGAAACACCGGAGCACATCGAGCCGTTCAAGGCCAGTGACGGCCGTTACGATTTTTCGGAGCTGCTGCGCCGCGTCGGCCCGTCCGCGCTCGGCCTGCCCTCGGGCACACCCCGGGTGATCCGGATGCTCGGCGACGACGAGCCGTCCAAGGAACTCGAGTC
>CAMBSA010000079.1 GCA_945869935.1 Bordetella parapertussis
GGAGAACAATTCGAGGGCTGCCGCTGCGCTCCGTGACGCCGGAGTCTTTGCAGCAGTTACGCGAGACAAGGTTTTCCCCGATGTCGACCACGCGATGGAGTACGCGGAGGACGATCTGATTGCCGTGACAGCCGGGGATCGGGCCGGTGGAGAGTACCCGTTCGAGCGTATGGACATCACCCGTGGATGCAGCGCATCCGAGCTTGCCGGGTTTCGCTCGGCGCTGGAGCGACGTGAATTTGCGCGCGGCGACGTGCTCGTCCGGGAGGGCGAGGACGGACACGAAATGCTCGTCCTGGCCAGCGTTTCGGCGAGTGTGAACATGCGTCTGCCGGGCCACTCGTCTGTTGAGAGGCTGGTGACGTTCTCGCCCGGCACTGCATTCGGGGAGTTCGCATTGCTTGACCGGGAAACACGCTCGGCGACGATCACCGCGGATGTCAGTTGCGTCTGCTAAGTGCTCGGCCGGGACCGATTCGAGGAACTTACCCGGTCGCAGCATGCCGTTGCGGTCAAGCTGCTCATCAATCTTGGCAAGGAGCTAAGGAGCCACTGAACAAGGGGGCTACGCCCCCTCGTAACTCCCCCATCTCAGAGGGAACGCTGAACCTTCAAGCCTCGAAATTGGACTTGATCAGCGATTCCCTAAGCCTTCGGTTAAGGCGGGCCAATCGGATGATTGCCCAGCTGGGCGACTGAAGGATGATCTTCCCGGGCGGATCGGCGGGCCACCGTGGGCGGCCTTTGGGATGGAAGGGCGCCGTCCCGCGGTCTTGACCTTCATCAAGGCTCTTCTGCGCGGGCGGTTCGTATAGTGCGATCCGACGGGCCTACTGCAGTCAACCATTAAATGCGGAGAAATCATGCCAAACGATATCGAGATTGCACAGGCAGCGACGCTGAAGCGGATCAGCGGAGTTGCGATGGAGAAGCTTGGAATCGCAGACGAGCATCTCGAGCCCTACGGTCATTTCAAGGCGAAAATTTCGCTCGACTACCTCGACAGCCTGAAGGATCGTCCCGACGGGAAACTGATCCTCGTGACCGCAATCAGCCCGACGCCCGCGGGAGAAGGCAAGACCACGACAACGGTCGGACTTGGCGATGCACTGAACCATATCGGCAAGCGAGCGCTGATTTGCCTGCGCGAGCCCTCGCTCGGGCCGGTGTTCGGCGTCAAGGGCGGTGCGGCGGGGGGCGGATACGCCCAGGTCGTTCCGATGGAGGACATCAACCTTCACTTCACGGGTGACTTTTCGGCGATTGCGCTCGCGAACAATCTGCTGGCGGCGATGATCGATAACCATATTCATCACGGCAACGAACTCGGCATCGATCCGCGGCGCATCCAGTGGAAACGCGTGGTCGACATGAATGACCGAGCCTTGCGGGATATAGTGGTGGCGCTTGGTGGAACGGCGAACGGCTTCCCGCGCGAGGACGGCTTCGATATCGTGGTCGCATCGGAAGTGATGGCGATATTCTGTCTGGCGACTTCGCTTGAAGACCTGAAGAACCGCCTGGGCAACATCGTGGCTGCCTATACCCGCGACGGGCGCCCGGTTCGCGCGAGGGATTTGCAGGCGCATGGCGCGATGACCGTTCTGCTCAAGGACGCACTCAAGCCGAACCTTGTGCAGACGCTTGAGAACAATCCGGCGTTCATTCATGGTGGTCCGTTCGCGAATATCGCGCACGGCTGCAATTCGGTGATCGCAACGCGCTCCGCGCTCAAGCTCGCGGACTATGTGGTTACCGAGGCGGGATTCGGAGCAGACCTTGGCGCGGAGAAATTTCTCGACATCAAGTGCCGCAAGAGCGGGCTGCGTCCGTCGGCAGCGGTCATCGTCGCGACCGTCCGCGCGATGAAGTATCACGGTGGCGCCGACCTGAAGACTCTGACCCAGGAGGATGTGCCTGCGCTCGAGCGCGGGATCGTCAACCTCGAGAGGCATGTGGACAACGTGAAGAACGTGTACGGCATCCCGTGCGTGGTGTCGATCAACAAGTTCAACAGCGACACCTCCGCGGAAATCGAGGTGTTGCGCTCGCGCATGGCGAAGCTCGGCGTGCCGGTCGTTCTCGCAACGCATTGGGGTGACGGAGGCAAGGGGGCGGCAGAACTTGCGCGGATTGTCGTTGGTCTCGCCGAAGGCAAGAGTTCACCTACCTTTGTCTACGACGACGCGGATACGCTCTGGGAAAAAATCGAGAAGATCGCGAAAAAGGTCTACCGTGCTTCGGGTGTTACCGCCGAGACGAAGGTGCGCAACCAGATCAAGAAGTTGCAGGAGGACGGTTACGGACACTACCCGGTATGCGTCGCGAAGACGCAGTCCTCCTTTTCCACCGACGCGTCGCTTCGCGGTGCGCCTGAGGCCCACACGGTCAACATCCGGGAGGTAAGGCTGGCTGCCGGTGCGGAGTTTGTGGTCATGGTGTGCGGCGACATCATGACGATGCCCGGTCTGCCCAAGGTGCCTTCGGCCGCCAAGATTGATCTGGTGGATGGAAAGGTGGTCGGCCTGTTTTGAGGCGATCGGTTCAGGGCCTCGTCACGCCGCTCTGCGCTGTGTAGAATCGCGGCTTCTTGTTAGGAGCAAAATTCTCATGACCGAGATGCTGAGCGCGCCGGAGTTCTGGATCAGCCTGCTGAAGATTATTTGGGTGAACCTGCTGCTGTCCGGCGATAACGCGGTGGTCATTGCGCTTGCGTTGAGGTCGCTTCCTCCGCAGCAGCAGAAGAAGGCAATCTTCTGGGGAAGCGCCGCGGCGATCATCCTGCGGATCATCCTCACGGTATTCGCGGTCGCGCTCCTGACGTTGCCCTACCTCAAGCTGGTGGGCGGAGTTCTGCTGATTTGGATCGGCGTGCAGTTGCTCACGCCCGACGACGGGGATGACAACATCCATTCGAGCGACAACCTGATGACGGCGATTCGTACGATTCTCGTCGCGGATCTGGTGATGAGCCTGGACAACGTGCTCGCGGTCGCAGCCGCTGCGGACACCGCGCCTGAGGCGGCGAAGTTGCCGCTCTTGATCATCGGCCTCGCGATTTCGATTCCGATCGTAATTTTTGGTTCCACGATTGTCCTTCACCTGATGGAGCGTTTCCCGATGATCATCAGCTTTGGCGCCGTGCTTCTCGGCTGGATCGCCGGCGAGATGATGGTGGACGATCCTGCGGTCAAGGCCTGGGTGCACGACAACGCGGCCTGGATGCATTCATTCCGGGTGGCCGCGATTTTTGGTGCGGCGCTGGTAGTTGCGATCGGCATGTATCTCGGACGCCGAAAGCCCGGCCCCCACGAGGCTTGACGCCTCAGCCGACCCCTCCCGCGCGTTGTTTCAGCCGGGAGAGTGTCTCCGGCGTGAGATTGAGATAGGACGCGAGTTCCTTCTTCGGAATGCGTCCGAGAAGGTCTTCATGCTTGCGCGTGAACCGGGCGAGCCGCCCGGGGGCGTCCAGTAGGTGAAGCGTGATCGTGTGCGCCATGATCTCCGACATGACGCGCATGACCTCATACTCGAAGCGTCGCTTGATTTCCTCGTGACGATCGAGGAATTCGGTCCAGTGCGGCATGGACATGGTTGCCAGTCGGACCTTGGTCACTGCCTGGATGCTGTAAGGGATCGGTGTTTTCAGGCGCCACGCGGCATACGAGGTGTCCATGTCGGTTTCCGCGGCGAAGCGAAGAATCATTTCCTTGCCCTGCGGGTTCGATACGCCGCGCTTGAGGATGCCTTCGAGAACAAAGAACTGTTCCATGTTGGTGGCACCCTGACGCACCAGTGTTTCGCCCTTGCGGTGCTCAACAATTTCCAACTGGGGTTCGAGTTCCGCCCATACGGATGCCGGCAGCTCGCGCAGGATGAGGTTCTGCTTGAGTTGCAGTCGTATGGTGTTGCGTTGCGGATGGGTGGCGATGGCGGACATGCTCTGTGCAGTTTAATTCCTTCAGGGCCATGCGGGGGGCGGGGGCTACCGGGGGGGCGGTTGACGCGGGCGGCGGGCAGGCATTGGGTGCTCCGTAATCGGTGACTTAGTCGCGAACTGTTGACCTCCGTCAAGGCCATCGACGGGGCCGTCTTTCTAAACTCACTTACCCTTTAAGCAGCGCCAGCTGCTCATCCCTCGCAATCGGTTTGCGGAGGGCCAAGGGTACAACTCACAGGAGAGCGCAATGGGCAGCTTGGAACCCCAGGTATCGAGCGAAACGCAGCGCGAGGCAGAGACCATATCCGGCGGGCAGATTGTCGCGAAAATGCTCAAGCAGGAAGGGATCGAGCATATATTCACGATCTCCGGCGGCCATATCATCGACACCTACAACGGATGTATAGATGAGGGTATCCGTATTGTCGATGTGCGCCATGAGCAGGTGGCGGCGCATGCGGCGGACGCCTACGCGCGTATCACCGGGCTGGGATGCGCGATTGTCACCGCGGGGCCGGGCACCACGGACGCGGTGACTGGTGTGGCGAATGCTTTTCGCGCGGAGTCGCCGATGTTGCTGATCGGTGGAAATGGCCCGCTGAGGCAGTACCGGATGGGTTCGCTGCAGGAACTGCGGCATGTGGACATGATGGCGCCGATCAGCAAGTTTGCATCGACGGTGATGACCACCGAGCGCGTCGGCGAAATGATGGGGCAGGCGTTTCGCGAGATGTACAACGGGGCGCCTGGCCCGGGCTTCCTCGAGATACCGCATGACATCATGGACGGCAAGGTCGATGTTTCCAAGGTGAGGTACCCGAAGAATTTCCGCGTACGCGGTTCCGATGGAAGCGCGGTCCCGGAGTTTCTCGGTGATCCGAAGACGGTGCAGCAGGTCGCCGAGCTGATCGCGGGAGCCGAGCGGCCGGTCGCGCTGTTTGGCACGCAACTGCGGACCTGCCGTGGCCATGACGCGCTTGACCGATTCGCACGTCAGTTCAACGTGCCGATTTACGTCAACGGCGCGGCGCGGGGATCGCTCCCGCGTGCGCACCCGTACAATTTCATGCCCTCGCGCAAGACCGCGTTCGACAACGCGGACGTAATTCTTCTTGCAGGCACGCCGCTGGACTTCCGCATGGGCTACGGCCGGCGCCTGAATCCCAAGGCGAAGATCGTCATCCTCGACATGGACTATCGGAACGTCGGTCATAACCGTGATTTCGACTTTGGCCTGGTCGGAAACCTGCGCACGGTGCTCAACGCGATGTGCGAGGCGTCCAAGGGCGATGTGTCGCGCAGGCACGATCCATTCATAAAGATGCTCCGAGAGGACGAGGAAAAGGCCGGGAGCAAGAATGACAAGCTCATCGCGGCCAACGAGACGCCAATCCACCCTGTGCGCCTGTGCCATGAAATCAACGAGTTCCTCCTTGAGGATACGGTCTATATCGGCGACGGCGGCGATATCGTCACGTTCTCCGGCAGCATCGTGAAGCCGCAGAAGCCGGGCGGATGGATGGACCCGGGTCCTTTGGGCACGCTGGGTGTGGGCACGGGCTTTGCGATGGCCTCCAAGCTCGCGCAGCCCGAGCGCGACGTGGTGGTGCTGTTTGGAGACGGCTCGTTCGGTTTGACAGGATTTGATTTCGAGACGATGGTCCGGAACAAACTGCCGTTTGTCGGCGTGATCGGCAACAACGCTTCGTGGAACCAGATCCGCTTCGGTCAGGAGCGCAAGTATCCCGGTCGCGGGGACGTGGGCAACGTGCTTGAGGACGTTCGCTTCGACAAGTTCGCGGAAGCGATGGGAGGGCTGGGCATACGCGTGACCCGGCCGGAAGATATCCGCCCCGCGCTGGAGAAGGCAAGAGCGTCCGGCCGCCCTGCGCTGGTGGATGTAGTGATCAATCGGGAAGCGTATTCTTCCGGGACGCAGAACCAGACCATGTACAAATAATCAGCCCGACGGCGCCGGTGTGCGCTGTCGCTCGCGCGGGATGGACGGGACTTTCCGGCCATCCCGCGCAGCCTTTTGGAGAATCGCAGATGGAAGCACTCAAGGGAGTTCGGGTACTCGACATGACGCATGTGCAGGCGGGGCCGACATGTTCGCAGTTGCTCGCATGGATGGGGGCGGATGTCATCAAGTTCGAGCCTCCCCAGGGGGATGCGACCCGCGGCCAGCTGCGCGATGTACCCGGTGCGGACAGCCTGTATTTCACGATGCTCAACTGCAACAAGCGCTCGATCGTCGTGAATATGAAAACCGCCGAAGGCAAGACGGTGTTTGTCGACTTGCTCAAGCAGAGTGACATCATCATGGAGAACTTCGGACCGGGCGTGCTTGACCGGCTTGGATTTACCTGGGAAAAGATCCACGAGATCAATCCGCGGATCGTGATGGGCTCGATCAAGGGCTTTGGTTCAACCGGGCCTTACTCGGATTTCAAGGCGTATGAAAATGTGGCGCAGGCGATGGGCGGTGCCATGAGTACGACCGGCGTGCCGGAAGGCGCACCTTTCGTCACCGGGGCGCAAATCGGCGACTCCGGAACGGGCTTGCATCTCGCCATCGGGCTGCTTGGTGCGCTGCATCAGCGGGATCGAACGGGCAAGGGACAGTATGTGGAAGTGGCAATGATGGACGGCGTGATGAATCTGTGTCGTGTGAAGTTCCGCGACCATCAACGTCTCACTCGTGGGCCGTTGGGCGAATATTCGGTGCCGACCGAGGGGCTGAAGGCGACGCCGCGCGCGGGCAACGACTCGGGCGGCGGACAGCTTGGCAATGCGATCAAGTGCAAGCCGGGTGGTCCGAACGATTACATCTACGTTGTGGTTCAGGAGGCGGTGTGGGATGCGCTCGCGCGACGCGTGGGGGGCGAGGCGCTCGCGACCGATCAACGGTTTTCGACCATAGGCGAGCGGCGCAAGAACCAGAGCACCATGTGGCAATTGCTGAACGATTTCGCTGCAGGCTTCACCAAGCGGGAGATCATGGCAATCCTGAACGAA
Source organism: Bordetella parapertussis (assembly GCA_945869935.1). Classification (GTDB taxonomy): domain Bacteria; phylum Pseudomonadota; class Gammaproteobacteria; order Burkholderiales; family SG8-39; genus CAMBSA01. The sequence goes on from CAMBSA010000079.1 coordinate 6,959, forward strand.
CTCGACGTCCCGTGCGGGCCGATCATGTCGACAGAGGATCTGGCCGATGACGAGCAAGTGAAGCTCCGGGACATGTATGTCGAGCTTGATCACCCGCAGCGCGGCAAGTGGTGGAACGTCGGGATGCCGATAAAGCTGTCCGACTCACCAGCGAAAATCGAGCGCAGCCCGCTGCTTGGAGAGCACACCGACGAGGTGCTCCGCGAGGTGCTTGGCTACGACGGCGCGAAGGTGGATGCGCTGAAAAATTCCGGCGCATTTTCGGCGCCGCCCAAGAAGAAAACCTGAGGAGGAGCAGCATGCGCGTCGCGGTCATTGGTCAGCAGGAGTTCGGAAAGTCGGTGCTTGAGGCATTTATTGCGCGGGGTGATGAAGTGGTGGCGGTGTTCTGCGCACCCGAAAAACCCGGGGCCAAGGCCGACCCG
>CAMBSA010000080.1 GCA_945869935.1 Bordetella parapertussis
CGCCTGCACGGTACAAATCAACGGCGAGGCCGTGCGGTCCTGCGTGACGCCGGTATCCGCCGTGAAGAGCGCCAAGGTGACAACGCTCGAAGGACTCGGGACGCCCGAGAAGCCGAGCCCGCTCCAGCAGGCGTTCATCGATGAGCAGGCGGCGCAATGCGCCTACTGCATCAACGGCATGATCATGCAGACCGATGCATTCCTCAGGAAAAATTCGCGACCGAGCGATGCCGAGATCCGTCAGGCACTTGCCGGCAATCTTTGCCGCTGCGGAACGCATTTGCGGATACTGCGTGCGATCAAGCGCGCCGCGGCCGGACAACCGGGACAGGTGAAATCATGAGCGCACGCCTCGGCGCAGTCCCGGGCAGTCTCGATCGCCGCGGTTTTCTCAAGAGCAGCGGCGCGCTGGTGATGTCATTCAGCCTCCCGGGCATGCTCCCCGGCAGTGCGGACGCGGCCGGCTTCGGCCCCGCGGTGCCGCAGAATGCGGTCGATTCCTGGTTGGCTATCGGCAGCGACGGCACCGTCACCCTGTTCTGCGGAAAGGTGGAACTCGGCACCGGCATCAACACCGCGTTCTCGCAGATCGTCGCAGAAGAACTCGACGTCGCCCTCTCCAGCGTCCGGATCGTTCAGGGCGACACCGCGCGCACCCCCGATCAGGGCGTCACCTCGGCAAGCCGCTCGATCGCGGCCGGCGGCCCGCAGATTCGCCAGGCCGCCGCGGAAGCGCGCCTGGCCCTGCTCGAACTCGCCTCCGCGCAACTCGGCACGACCCCGGCGCAATTGACTGTCACCGAGGGCGTGGTCACGAACGGGACGTCGCGTGTTGCCTATCGCGAACTCGTCGGCGGCAAACGATTCGAGCGCACCGTCACCGGCAAGGCGGTGGTCAAGAAGCCTGCCGACTACCGTATCGTCGGGCGCTCCGCGCCGCGGGTGGACATTCCGGAGAAACTCACCGCACGATTCACCTACGTGCAGGACGTGCGCGTACCCGGCATGGTCCACGCCCGCGTCATCCGCCCGGCGGCCGTCGGCGCGAAACTCGTTCGCGTCGCCGGGTTTGCCAAAGACAGGGCGAACCGGCCCGGCGTGCGAATCGTCACCCGCAAGGACTTCGTCGCGGTGGTTGCGCCGACCGAGAGGGAAGCAATCCGGGCGGCGGCGGATCTGAAGCTCGAGTGGTCGGGTGGCGGCGGACTGCCCCCGCAGCCTGCGCTGGCAGCGGCGCTACGGGCCATGCCGAGCACCGACGTCACCCTGATGAACAACGGCAGTCTCGATCGCGGATTTCAGCGCACATCCCGCCGCCTGAGTTCCACCTACAGCTGGCCGTTTCATTCGCACGCGTCCATCGGTCCGTCGTGCGCTGTCGCTGACGTGCGCGGTGACGGAACGGTGACCGTGTGGTCCGCAACTCAGGACGTGCACATGCAGCGCGAGGCGGTCGCCCGCCTCCTCGGCACACCGAAGGAAAATGTCCGCATCATCTATGTCGAGGGCTCGGGCTGCTACGGGCACAACGGGTCCGATGATGCGAACGGCGACGCGGCGCTGATCTCGAAGGAAATCGGGCAACCGGTTCGCGTTCAATGGATGCGGCACGACGAATTCGGCTGGGCACCGCGCGGCGCGCCCTATCTCGTCGACATGAAAGGCGGCATCGGCGAGGGCGGGGAAATCACCGCATGGGACTTCGAAGCATGGGTGCTCACCCACAGCGCGCGCTACCGCACCTACGGCAACAAGGTGTCCGGCTATCTGCTCGCAACACGGCTGAGCGGCGGCGAGGTGGACGTGCCGATCATCGCCGAAGCGGGCCGCATCCTGAACACCGGGGCGATTGCCGGCATCCGCCCGCTCTATGACCTGCCGGATTCGCGCATCCTGATCCATGCCCTGCAGACCGCCGAACCGCATCCGCTGCGACCGAGCGAAATGCGCTCGGTCGCAGGGCTTGGCGCGTTGTTCGCAAGCGAGTCGTTCTTCGACGAGCTTGCCGCGGCGGCGGGGCGCGACCCGCTGCAGTTCCGCATTGACCGCCTGAAGGACAGCCGCGCAATCGATGTACTCAATGCGGTCGCAAAGCTGTCCAACTGGCAGCCGAGAACGTCGCCGAATCCTGCGCGTGGTCGCGAGGGAGTCCTGCGCGGACGGGATGTCGCGATGTACGCGTTCGGAACCTATGCGGCGATCGTCGCCGAGGTGGAAGTGAATCCGTCCACAGGACAGATCCGTGTGACAAGAATCAATGTCGCGCACGACTGCGGCCTGATCGTGAACCCCGACGGGCTGAGGAACCAGATCGAGGGCAACGCGGTGCAGGGCACCAGCCGCACACTGCTTGAGGAAGTGAAATGGGACGACAAACGGGTCACCAGCCTCGACTGGCTTTCCTATCCGATCCTGCGCTTTCCGGACGTGCCGGAGGTGGCGATCGAACTCATCAACCGGCCCGACGTGCCCGCAACCGGGGCGGGTGAGGCCACGACCTATCCGATCGCCGCCGCGATCGGCAACGCGGTGTTCGATGCCACCGGTGTTCGCCTTCGCCAGGGCCCGCTCACGGCAGAACGCATGAAGGCGGCGTTGCAGGCGAGCCGCGCCTGACCACCGCCTCGAGGCTCGCCTTGCCGGAATAGTCCGGAACGGGCGGGCGGCTTGGCCACGCTACTCCGCCTTGATTCCCGAAGTACGGATCAGGTCGCCCCAGCGCTGCATCTCGGCGGCCATATGCCTGCCGAAGGCCTCCGCGCCCAGGCCGGGAAGATCGAAGCCCATGTCGGTGAAGCGCTTGTTGACGTCCGGCAGGCGCGTGGCCTTGACCAGTTCGTCGCTCAACTTCGCCACCACCGCGGGCGGCGTGCCGGTGCGCGTCACCGCACCGAACCAGGCCGCCATCGTGATGCCGGCGTAACCCTGCTCTTCGAGAGTAGCGACGTTCGGAAGGGATGCAGCGCGCTGCGTCGTGGCCACGCCGATCGGGCGCAGCTTGCCTTCGCGGATGTTCGGCAGAAAGGCGAAGGGCACATCGAACAGCATGTCGACACGGCCTGCGACCAGATCCTGTCCCGCGGGAGCGCCGCCCTTGTAGGGCACATGGGTAAGCGGGGCACCGGTACGCAGGCGGAACAGTTCGCCCACGAGATGGCCTCCGGTGCCGATGCCCTGCGAGGCGTAGCTGCCACCGCCCTGCTTCGCATTTGCGAACTGGATGAACTCTGCCACCGTTTTCGCCGGATTGGCCGCCGGCACGGTGAGAACCATCGGGCCGGAGAGCAGCAGCGCGAGCGGTTGCAGGTCCTTCATCGTGTCGTAGGACAACTTCGCGTACAGGCTCTGGTTGATCGCGAGCGCGCCCATGTCGCCGATCAGCAACGTGTGCCCGTCGGCGGGCTGGAGCTTGAGCGCATTGATCGCGATCTGCGCCGCGCCGCCCGGACGGTTGTCCACGACCACTGTCGTGTTCATGCTCGTGCCCATCTTGTCGGCGAGCACGCGCGCCATCACATCGGTCGGACCGCCCGGCGGAAACGGTACAAGAATCTGGATCTGTCGCGCGGGAAAGCTTTGTGCGGATGCGCCGATCGCAAGCGCCATTCCAAACAGCGAAAAACCGACCCTCTGGACGAACGAATTTCCGGACATGCCCACTCCTCCTTTGATTCGACCCGGCGCCGGACTTCGGTCCCGACGTTGTGCCACGTCGCTGCACGGATCGTCACTGCGAACAAAGCGCGAATCTAGCACGGCCGCGACGGCTAACGACGGAATCAGCCGGAGCGTTTGAGGTACTGCATCCTGAGATAAATGTTATTTGCCACCAGCGCCAGCACCACCATCGCGGCACCCGTCACCTCCACTGCGGCTATCGGGTGCCCCTGCCAGGCGCGCACCGCGAAGGTCACCACCGGCATGAAGTTGATCAGCAACGAGGAATTGAGTGCGCCGATGCGCTGGGTGCCGTAGGTCCACAGCAGCATCGAGATCAGCACGCCGGCGATCGCAAGATAGAGGAGTTCCCACATCACGCTGCGAAGTGCTTCCGCCCCCGGCACTGCGATCGATCCGGAAGTAACCAGTGTCGCCGAGACCAGCCCGGTAGCCAGCAGGCCCGGAATCAGCGTGAGCACCGTCAGGCGCAGCGCCGACCAGCCCGCGAGCCGGTTGATCGCCATCGTGTAAATCACCCAGCAGGTAGCGCCGCAGAGAACGATGAAATCGCCGAGCAACTCGCGCGGTGTGCCCGCCATGGACAGGTCGCCCTTGGTCACCACCAGCACCACGCCGCAGAACGCTGCAATGATGCAGCCGAGGGTGAAGTTCGCCGGCCGCCTTCCCTGTGCAAACCACTGGATGATCGCGGTGATCGAGGGTTGCAGCGCGATGATCACCACCGCGTGCTCGGCGCGCGACAGCGACATGCCGAAGAACACCAGCATCGGCGAGGCGCACATCCCCACTACACCGAACACACTCGCGGGCAGGACCTTGCCGCGGTAGCTGAGCGATCCGCGACCTTCGACGAAAACCAGGATCGGAATCAGGAACAGCGTGGCGAGGCCGTAACGGATCAGTGTCACATGCACGGCGTCGACCGCATGGAACACGTCCTTGCCGATCGGCAACTGCACGCCCCAGAGAACGACCGCGGAGAAAGCCGCGACAAGGCCGAGACCGAAGGAACCTTTCATCGTGCAGCGGGCTTCATCGCGGGGCGAAACAGGTGAACACGTTCATCAACCGATGGTACAACACGCCCTCCGCCTGCCTGTTCGACCTGCGCGACCCGCGCGTCACGTGCGCGACCCCGCCCCACGCGCGGCCTGCGCCTGCCGGGCGCTCGCGGCGCTGGCATAATCCGCGACTTCCATGGACACCCTTACCCACGCGCTCTCGGGCGCCCTGATCGCCCGCGCCCTGCCGCAGCGCTTCCTGTCCGTCCGCTCGCGCGGCGAGGAGCCGCAGGCGGAAGCAAGCGATATCCCGGAGCGCCGGCGGATGCTGATCTGCGCGATCGCCGCCGCGTTTCCCGACATCGACTTCGTCGCCAATGCCGCATCCCCTCTCACCTATCTCCTGAACCATCGCGGCGTCACGCATTCGCTGGTGATGCTGCCGCTCTGGGCGCTGTTGCTGTCATTCCTTGCCGCACTGGTTTTCCGGCATCCGCGCGGCTGGAAGGCCTACATCGGCGTTGCCGCCATCGGCGTGCTCGCGCACATCACAGGCGACCTGATCACGTCCTTCGGAACCATGGTGTTCTCCCCGTTCTCGGACGCGCGCTACGCCTGGGGCACGACCTTCATCATCGACCTGTGGTTCAGCGGCATCATCCTCGCCGGACTCGCGCTCTCCGCGGTATGGAAATCCTCGCGCGTCCCGGCGGCTGCTGCGTGCGTGCTGCTCGTCGCCTACGTGGGTGGCCTGCAACTACACCTGCAGGAGCGCGCGCTCGAGGTCGGCCGCGAGCAGGCCCGCGCGCTCGGCTGGCCGCGGGCGAAAGTGTCCGCACTCGCCCGCGCGGCTTCGCCCTTCAACTGGACCGTGCTCGTGGAAAACGAAGGCGACTACCGCTTCGCCAACATCAACCTGCGCGCCACCGAGATTCCCGCCGATCCCGGGCCGGATGCGTTCTTCGTCACAAGGATGGCCGCACACTTCCGCCCCGTGCCCGCGGCGGTGTGGAAACAGGCAAGCCGGTACGGACTTTCACCCGGGGACATCGCTCTCGCACGCGATGCCTGGGAGCAACCCGATTTCGCTTTCTTTCGCTGGTTCGCCGACTACCCGATTCTGCTCGACATCGCGCGCAGCCCAGCGTCCACCTGCGTCTGGTTTCACGATCTTCGATTCACCAACCCGGGTGTCCCGCGCGAGCCCTTCCGCTACGGCATGTGCCGCGGGAGTGGCAGCCAGTGGCGCGCCTACGAAATGCTCGGACGGGGCGAAAAGACCCTCGTGCGCTGAAACAGAATCCGGAAAAGCACAAGATTCCCGTTTCAGATCCGTGCCTTGCCCGCGCCGGCGGCGCTTGACGGCGGGTGCCCTGAACGATTAGAGTTCCCAGCATGTATTCCTGCACACAGACCAATGTCATTCTCCCTGCGGCCCGTCTGGGCTTCGGTCTGCTGCTGCTGCGCCCCGCGCGCACATAACCTACCCCCACAATTCGAGCTGTACCCGCGCCGGCCCGCAAGGACCGGAAAAACGTCCTGCGTACGGGTCAGCGTTCGATGATGCATCGATATCAGGCACAGGATTTCCGGAGACGGACGTGGCAAACGACATGGCAAAGCAAAAGACAAGCGAACCACCCCGCACGCTGCGACTGCGGCGCGGTTGCCCGGCCATGAATACGTGGCTGCCGGGCAACCGCCGCGGCGAATGACGCCGCCGGCCACTCCGAATGCCGATCAATGAATTCGCAGGAGACTGAAATGACATCGAACAACCGAAACACGCAGCCCCGGGTCAACAAATACCAGCCCTTTCCGAATGTGCAGCTTGCCGAGCGCAGCTGGCCGTCGAAGACCATCACCCGCGCTCCGGTGTGGGCCTCGTGCGACCTGCGCGACGGCAACCAGGCGCTGATCGAGCCGATGAGCGTCGAGCGCAAGAAGGCGTTTTTCGCGTTGCTGGTGAAAACCGGCTTCAAGGAAATCGAGGTCGGTTTTCCGTCGGCATCGCAGATCGAGTTCGACTTCGTGCGCTGGCTGATCGAAAGCGGCGCGATTCCGGATGACGTCACCATCCAGGTGCTCACCCCCGCGCGCGAGGAACTGATCAAGCGCACCATCGAATCGCTCAAGGGCGCAAAACGCGTGATCGTGCACCTCTACAACGCGACCTCGCCGGTGTTCCGCCGCACGGTGTTCGGCCTGGAGCGCGAGGGCTGCATCGAGATCGCGACCGCTGCTACGAAGATCATCAAGCAGCTCACCGAAGCGCGGCCCGAAACCGAATGGCGCTTCGAGTACTCGCCCGAGACCTTCACCGCCACCGAGCTCGACTTCGCGCTCGAGATATGCAGCAAGGTGCTCGACATCTGGAAACCGACGCCCGATCGCCGCGCGATCATCAACCTGCCCGCGACGGTGGAAGTCTCCACGCCCAACATCTATGCCGACCAGATCGAATGGATGCACAAGCGCCTGCCCTGGCGCGACGCGGTGATGATCTCGCTCCACCCGCACAACGACCGCGGCACCGGCGTCGCCGCCGCCGAACTCGGCCTGATGGCAGGCGGTGATCGCGTCGAGGGCTGTCTCTTCGGCAACGGCGAGCGCACCGGCAACGTCGATCTCGTCACGCTCGCGATGAACCTCTACACCCAGGGCGTGGACCCGCAGCTCGACTTCAGCGATATC
>CAMBSA010000081.1 GCA_945869935.1 Bordetella parapertussis
TTGATCGGGACGAGGTCGTCCCGCAAAGCATCGTTAGGTGCATGAAGCGAAACCGCGAGTGCCACCGGACAAGCCTCGGCAAGGGCATCCATCATGGGAACGATGCCCGATGTCGATAGCGTGACACGTCGCCGAGACAGCCCATAGCAATTGTCGTCTAGCATCAACTGCAACGCAGGCACGACGTTCTCAAAATTGAGAAGCGGTTCCCCCATCCCCATCAAAACAACGTTCGTTACCGGTCTAACACCATGGTCGCCGGCAGAAGACAGGACGCGATTCGCAAACCAAAGCTGCCCGATTATTTCCGCCGTACTTAGATTGCGATTAAAGCCCTGCCTGCCTGTGGAGCAGAACTTGCACTCAAGCGCACATCCTGCTTGGGACGAAATGCAAAGCGTTCCCCGACTAACTTCCGGGATGAAAACCGATTCCACGGCATTTCCATTCCCCACGTCCAGAAGCCATTTACGTGTCCCATCTGATGAAGTGTGATCCAGAATCGGGGTTGGACTACGTATTTCTGCAACTAATCCAAGGCGATCTCGAAACGTCTTGGCGAGGTCACTCATCCGGTCAAATTCGGCCTCACCTGAGCGATGAATCCAACGCGCCAACTGCCGCGCGCGGAAAGGCTTATCGCCAAGATTTGCGACAAACTGCTCCAACTGGGAAACATCGAAGTTGAGCAAATTCGTCGGCATGATCAGCGCGAATTGATCTCGTAGCTGGGGAAAAAATATGCTATTTCATTCCTCGCGTTTTCCGCGCTGTCTGACCCGTGAACGGCATTCGCGTCTATGCTGTCCGCGAAATCCGCGCGTATCGTTCCCTTTTCGGCTTTCTTGGGGTCCGTCGCCCCCATGAGTTCCCGATTCTTTAGCACGGCGCCTTCACCTTCCAGAACCTGAATCATTACCGGTCCGGATATCATGAAATCAACGAGGTCACGGAAGAAAGGCCGGTCACGATGCACGGCATAGAAGCCTTCGGCATCTTTCCTTGAAAGGTGCGTCATTTTTGACGCAATAGCCTTGAGACCTGCATCTTCAAATCTTGTGTAAATCTTGCCGATTACGTTTTTCGCTACCGCATCAGGCTTGATAATTGAAAGCGTACGTTCAATTGCCACTCAGGCTCTCCGATTCGTTAAATGTAAAGCTTGAAAAGTGCATCTAACTTTTTATTTTAACAGGGTTTTGCTACCAAGTGGCCCGCACTCTATGCGACGTTCGGTGTCGCGAATAATGTACCGAATATGCTCCGAAAGCTTCGATTGTCAGCGCGCCGTCAGTCTAGGTCAGCCTTTTGAAAGGCGTAGACGGGTAACTTTGAAAAGCAGTCTCTTTCCTCCTCTGTGGCGCGGGACCCGCTGGGTCTCGCGCTATTTTTTTCGGCGCTGATCGCCCCCCCCCCCGAATATCATCTCTTCCATGTTCATGCTCACGAGTGGCCACCTGCCATGCGCGTATTGATCGTAGAAGACGACAAGGCCCTCGCGGATGGGCTGAAACGAACACTTAGAAATTCAGGTTATGCGGTCGATCATTCCGCTTCCGGTGAACTTGCTTTGAGAGCAGCATCCGAAGAGCACTTCGATCTGATTGTTCTCGACGTTGGACTACCAGGCATCAACGGATTCGAGGTGCTCAGAGCACTACGAAAAACTCCGCACTCAGGAAGCATCCTCATCCTCACGGCAAGAGACGCCGAATCAGACCGGGTCAAGGGACTAGATCTTGGCGCAGACGACTATGTAACCAAACCGTTTTCCCTACCCGAGTTCGAAGCGCGTGTTCGAGCACTTGTCAGACGGAGCCAGGCGATAAGAAGCCCCGAACTCCGATTCGGGACACTGGTCATCAATACCGCCGCCAAACGGGCACAAATCGCCGGGGAGCAACTCGAACTGACGCCTCGCGAATGGGGTGTTTTAGAGTACCTGCTTATGCGAGCGGGGCAAGTGGTTAGCAAGGAACAGATGCTGCAGGCGCTATGCAGTTGGGATATCGCGCTCACGCACAACGCGATCGAAGTATACGTATCCCGGCTAAGGGCGAAGCTGCAGAAAGCGGGGATTCATATAAGAACGGTTCGAGGTTTTGGCTACATGGTCGAGGATCCGGAAAATCAACAAACGCGCTGAGGATCGATGAGAGCGCCCGAAAGCCTAAAACAACTTCTCTCCTTATGGATCGTAGCGCCGTTGCTTGCGTTGATTCTTCTGTCCGCAATCCCGACCTACTTCCTAGCAGTACGCGCCGCTAACGATGCCTATGACAATGAACTGCTAGATCCTGCACTCGTAATCGCCAGCTACCTACGGCAACACGACAATCGTATCGAGTTGATGTTGCCGACTGTCACCCTGGAGGCTTTGCGAATTGACACGGCAGATAGACTCTTCTTCCGGGTCCTTGATGCGGACGGTAGCCCAATCATCAGCACTGGCGACATCCCGCCTCCACCGCTCAATGTCATTCCCGCCGGGCATGCGTTCTACGATGCGGAAATAAACCGGGAACGCGTGCGGGTCGTCGCGTTGACGGTCCCGCGACAGACCGGAAATATTCTCGTACAGGCCGCCGAAACATACGTTAAGCGGGATCGGCTAGTTAAGGAAATGCTCCTTGGTTCGCTCGCCCCCGCGATTGCAGTCGCCATCGCTGCGGCAATTCTTTTCTGGATTGGAATACGCCGCAGCCTTGCCCCCTTGACCAGGATGCGGGATGAAATTGCTCGGCGCTCACCCACTGATCTTTCGCCCCTTGCGGAAGCAGACACGCTTCAGGAAGTCCGACCTCTCGTTAAAGCGCTGAATCATCTGCTCGGTCGACTGTCCGCAGCGTTGGGAACGCAACAGCGATTCATAGCCAATGCAGCTCATCAATTGCGAACTCCGCTTGCAGGTCTGAAAACACATGTCGCGCTTGCGCAACGCGAGATCAAGCCAGAAGAAATTCGGTCGCTTCTGACGATGATCGCAAGCGAGACGGAAAGAGCCAGCCACCTGGCCGTTCAGTTACTGACCTTGGCTCGCGCGGAACCCACGGCAGGGAGCGCTTTGGCCGAATCCCCGGTCAATCTCCGCGAAGTCGCCGCACGTTCAGTTCAGGAATGGGTGCCCAAAGCCCTTTACAAAGGCATCGACCTCGGCTTTGAACTTGATGACGCTTGGACCAGCGGAGATGCTTTGCTGCTAAAAGAATTGCTTGGAAATCTTATTGACAATTCGATCGCATATACACCTCCAGATGGCACGGTCACGGTCCGCACTAACGCGACCGGTTCGAAGTGCACATTGGAAATCGATGACAACGGACCGGGGATACCACCAAATGAACACGATCGTGTGTTCGAGCGTTTTTACAGGATGCCCGGCACGTCTGGCGACGGATGCGGGCTCGGTTTGGCGATCGTAAAGGAAATTGCGGACCGGCATGCAGCAACAGTGGTACTAGACGTGCCACCGTCAGGTCAAGGAAGTCGAATCCGGATCGAGTTCCAGTCGCTCCACATCCTTCAGCAATAGTTCTGAGAAAGTATCGTCATCTTTCCAAGTCAAAAGCACACTTGGCTCATCTTCATCAGCGCCCCACGCACAGTCATCAGTTAATCCAGGAATCGACACGAGATCTTCATCACAAAAAATCAAAGGGAGGAACTGGCGCTTCCAGGCCGGAATCCCAAACTGCTGGAAAACGCTTTTCAACGAACGACTGGGGCGGCGTGAATCCGGTCTGATCCGCTCACCGCCGACACGTGTCCTTACCGTAATCTTGCCCGATTTCAACTTTTGGGCCGACAAACCCGCGCCTAGCGTGTGCGTAAAATGCAAAGTCCCGCGAAGCTCCAGCAGAGTCATCTTCGCCTCCCCTGCCCAGGTTCGGCTGATTGCAGTTCCCGCAGAAATAATCGGACCTTCGAGATACAGGTCGTCACGGTAGCGACGATAGCAGGCACCGCCGACTCTGACTTCTAGCTTGGCATCGCGACGCGAGTCGCAAAGCTGACGCCAAAGTTCAACTGTTGCCGCGGTTGGAGCCGCCTGAAAGCCACGCATTTCCGCCCAGAATCGAATTAAGTTACGCGCTCGTACCTCCCCCAAATCCCGTAATCTGCTTATCGACAAGGCACCGTTGCTTGCACACGCATCAAAATCTATCTGACCAAGTTCACGGAGCAGTTGCGAGGCCTCTGCAATGTGCGAGGCGGATCGCGCGATCCTTTGCGTGACACCCGGATATTGCGCCTCCAGTGTAGGTAAAACCGCGTGCCGAAGGAAATTCCGGGGACGTGCCAAATCTGTATTGCTTTCGTCATCTATCCATGAAAACCCTGCGGTTCGCGCATAACGCTCTATCTCTGATCTCGGGACATCCAAGAACGGCCTTATTATCTTTATTCTTCCTGATGAGACCAAAGGCATCGCCGCCAACCCGGGAGCGCCAGCGCCTCGCAGTAATTGGACTAGCAGTGTCTCAGCTTGATCATCGCGATGGTGACCAAGCAGGAGCGCATCGGCACAATGATTTTCGAGAAGCTTGTAACGCGCCTCCCGGGCTGCCCCCTCGACCCCGAAAGATCGCCAAGGGCTAAGGTCCGCACGCTCGATAGTCAGGGGGATGTTCAGGTCACTGCATAGCCCCGCACAGAAATCTCCCCAATCATCCGCGTGGGGACTTAAGCCGTGATTTACATGAATGGCTCTTAGTGAAAGCCGCAGGGAATCACGCAACGTCACGAGTATGTTGACCAGTGTGACCGAGTCCACTCCTCCAGACAATCCCGCGATAACCTTCGCCCCCGGACGCAGATCTGATCGCAGCCTATCTTCGACAAGCCTGCTTAATTCAAACGACCGATTCTTCCCGGAATTTGCCATAGCTCATTAGGCGATCGAACCGCATATCGAGCAGCTCGGATGAGCTTCGCTCGCAAACACCACGCAACGCATCAGCGAGCGCCTTTTTCAGGTTCTGCGCAGTTAAAGAGTGATCACGATGCGCCCCACCAAGAGGTTCGTTGATAATTTTGTCTATCAAGCCTAGCGTCTTCAAGCGTGTCGCGGTAATCGCCAGTGTATCGGCCGCCTCCGGTGCCTTCTCAGCACTCTTCCAAAGGATAGAGGCACACCCTTCCGGTGAGATGACCGAATATGTCGAATATTGAAGCATCATTACCACGTCTCCGACTGCGATTGCCAATGCACCGCCGGACCCCCCCTCGCCGATAACAGTGCTAACGATTGGTACCTTCAACTCGGCCATAGAGTACAAACACCGCCCGATCGCTTCCGCCTGCCCACGCTCCTCGGCGCCGATCCCCGGATACGCCCCCGGCGTATCAACAAATGTGACTACAGGCACGCCGAATTTCTCCGCGACACGCATGAGCCGCATGGCTTTCCTGTACCCCTCGGGACGAGGCATGCCGAAGTTTCGTTGAATTTTCTCCTTGGTGTCCCGCCCTTTCTGGTGCCCTATCAGCATGACCGCTTGCCCATTGAACCGCGCCAGTCCCCCTACTATGGAAAGGTCATCTGCATAGGCCCTGTCCCCATGCAGTTCCTCAAAGTCTGAAAAAATCTGGGCGATGTAGTCAAAGGTGTAAGGCCGTTGGGGATGCCTTGCCACTTGCGCGACCTGCCAGGGACTGAGCTTTGCATAGATATCCTTGGTAAGTGACTGGCTCTTCTTCTGAAGCCTCTGTATCTCCACAGAGATATCGACGGCGGAATCGTCCTGCACGTACCGAAGCTCTTCGATCTTCGCCTCAAGCTCAGCGATAGGTTGTTCAAATTCCAAGAATGTGGTTTTCATTGCGATGCCGGATGCCAATCGAACAAGAACTTATTTCAACGGATTCTAATCCGAAGTTAAGTCAACGCGCAGAGAGTACGTATGTATGAAAACGCGCCAAACATCAGAAGCATCTCGCGCCGGATACATGCCTGCCAATGCGATTGGGGAATCGCTGATCAAGTCCAATTTCGAGGCTTGAAGGTTCAGCGTTCCCTCTGAGATAGGGGAGTTGCGAGGGGGCGTAGCCCTCTTGTTCAGTGGATCCTTAGTATCAAATAAACCTTTATGCCGCCTGTACTGCAGCAGAATTCAAGATGCGACTATGAGATGCAACGTGCTGCACAAGAAAGTCCATCTGATCGGCAAGAATCTTTCTATTTGAAAGTATCAGATACTCCGCTTTGTTGGGGACGTAAGGTGCATATACAAGCTCAAGCCCGGCCTCCTGCGGCGTTCGATTTCGCTTAAGGCCATTGCAATGTTTGCAACAACTGACCACGTTCATCCAGGTGTCTTTACCTCCACGCGAAAGCGGCAATATATGGTCACGCGTCAGCTTGAAATAAAAAAATTCCCCGGAGCAGTATGCGCAAATATTGCGATCGCGCTGAAATAGTTCAGCATTACTGAGAGGAGGGATCTGGTTGAATCCTCGTACTGCTAATGCTTTGCCACGGATTGCGATGATCGATTGCGCAGTGATGCTTGACCGACACCCAGTTGCACGCGACATCCCGCCATGAAATGTGAACGACGCATCGCCTAGAGTCCAGGCAACGAGATTTTTGGCATAGTAGAAACAAGCCTGCTGCCAAGTTACCCACCGGTTTGGTACACCATGCTGATCCAAAGTAAGAATCAGCGGAATTTCGGACATTTGGAACTCCGTGACGGAAAAGTACTGGCAAGCAGTAAGTTCATGCTACCTCCTCGCCAAAGTTCATGTGCATATAGTCTGAGCTTCCCTCGGCATTTCGTCTTCCAACCCGTCGGCATTATGCCGCCAATTTCTTCTCATACCGAGCACTGATCCAGTTGCCAGGAACGCTACCGGCGAGGCGTAGCCAAGCGTGGAATGGCGACGTTTCCGGTTATAGAACGGTACGATGTAGTCGAACAGGTCAGCCTCAGTCTCGGCGCGTGTACCGTAGCGCGTGCCGTGTACCCGCTCACTTTTCAAGCTATTGAAGAAGCTCTCGGTCGGCGCGTTGTCCCGGCAGTTACCCTTGCGACTTATCGAGCAGGCCATGCCGTATGCCTTCAGTCGCGCCTGATACGCGTGGCTTGCATATTGCCCTCCTCGCTCAGAGTGATGAACCAGACCCGGCGCCGGCTTCCTGCGCAACCAAGCCATGCTCAACGCATCCATGACGATGTCCGCCGCCATCCTTGGCTTGATCGACCAGCCAAAGATTTCCCTGTTGAACAGATCGAGCTCGACGGCCAGATACAGCCAGCCTTCTGCCGTCCAGATCCAGGTCAGACCAGGCCCTCCAGGCCTGGTTGGGAGCAACCGGCGTGAAGTTCCGATTCAGCAGGTTCGGCGCCACTGGCTGCGAA
>CAMBSA010000082.1 GCA_945869935.1 Bordetella parapertussis
GAAGAACACAACGGCTACGCCCACGCCCAGCAGCACGGCGGAGACGATGTCGCCGATGACGGCGATGCTTGTCACCGCGACAATCACCACCAGGTCCAGCGTTACACACCGCCAGTCAACGGCTTCGCGGGTCAGTATCTTGCGAGCGAGCTGCAAGGTCCAGCCGTCAAACAGCTGAATCGCCACAACCGTAAGGATGGCACCCACCACGACCAGCGGCTGCAAGAGGACTACAAACGCGAGGACCGCGAGGGAATGCACGAGCGCAGAAAAACTCGTCCGTGCCCCGCCGCGGTAATTCGCCCCCGACGAAGCAATGCTTATCGCTCCAGCGATCCCGCCCAGGAGGGGTGTCAGCAGATTCGCGGCCTATCCGGCGCAGTTCGCTGTTACCCTCGGTACGTTGCCCGGAGAGGTTCTCCACGATCTTGGCGCAGATCAGCACGTCTAGCGAGGCGACCACCGCGACGCTCAGTGCAGCGGAAACCAGCGACGGAAGAATGTCGTTAAAACCCGGCAATGTCGCAAACGCGATGATGCTTGCGAAATGCATCCCGTCGGGCATGAGCAGGGACATTGCACCCACTACCGGACCGAGATCGGAGCCGAGCCCGATCGCGGCGAGCGCGAGATACATCGCCGTACCCAATGCCAGACCCAGCACTGCCGGAGGCACTCTTCGCGTGAACTTCGCACCGTGCCAGATCACCAGCACGGTTGCAATCCCGAGGGCGACGTTGAGCGGCTTCACGCCACCAGGCGAATGCCGGTATTCGAGCGGACGCAGGCGCGCCGGCAATCCGAGCATCACGTGAAGCTGCGAGTAGAGGATGAGAATCACGGCCGCGTTCTGGAATCCCGCCATCACGGGTGACGGAATGAACTTCATCAGCGAACCCAGGCCGATCAAGCCGAAGACGAACTGTATGAGACCTCCCATTGCAAGCGTAAGAAGCAACGCGGAAATCAGTGTGGAAGGATCCCCTCCGGACAGCAAGGGCGAATCTGGCACGGCAATCGTATGCATCGCGACCGAGGCGATCATGAAAGCGACAAGACTTCTCGGCGCATAGACTGCGACGGTGCGCGCCCCGCACACTATCGCGGCAAGTCCGAGGAAAATCGCACCGTACAGCCCGGCCACGATACCCGCCGGGAGATAACGGTCCCCGAGTGGCGCGAACGCGAGAATCCCGAAGCCCACCGTCAGCGGCATTGAAATGATTGCCGCCAGGAGTCCGCCGGTTACATCGCCACGAATGTGCCCGGTCCAGCCGCGGGGCAGCTGCCCGATTCGCCGGGATGCTTCCGGTTCCATCCCCATCGTATGCTGCGTGGTGCCAAACGCCCCGGGTCAGGCGCCTGCCTTGCCGCTCTTGGTTGCCGGCTTGGCCGCCGCCGGAACATTCGGGGCAGGTGTGTCCTCGCGCCGCTTGATCACGCCTTTCTGCTCGAGTTGTTTGCGCACCTCGTCCAGCACGCCGTAGGTCTGCAAGAACGCATCCGGGGACAGCAAAAGCCGATGTGAGAGTTCGCGGGCCGGCCGTCCGTTCTTGTCCTTCGGGCCGGTCGTGTAGCTGAAAAAATCGACCCGGACCACGCCCGCGACAACGGAAACTTCTTCAACCCCGTCGCAAAAACGCTGTTCCATGCAGTTCTCCCTTGAGTTTTCCTGAAATCGGCTTTCCTGAGATCGCCGCGCAAAGGTATCGCAGAAGTGCGGGCCGTGCTGAAGAACCCGATGCGGTTACGCGGACTCGCGGAGAATCGCGCCGCCACCAAAACTCATCCGCTCCGGTGGCACACCGCCTGCCTCGATGCGCACCGCGCAATACTTGAACTCAGGGATCTTTCCGAACGGATCGAGCGCCGGATTGGTCAAGCGGTTTGCCGCCGCCTCGTAGTAGCAGAAGGGAATGAATACCGCCCCCTCCGGCATACCCTCATCGACCCGCACATAAAGCGCAATACTGCCCCGACGCGACGCCACCGTGACAACACCGCCCGGCTTCAGGCGCAATCGCGCGATGTCATCCGGATGCATCGACGCCATCGGCTCGGGCTCAATCGCATCGAGCACGCCCGCCCGGCGGGTGATCGCGCCGGTGTGCCAGTGTTCGAGCTGACGGCCGGTGATCAGGACCATCGGGTAGTCCACATCCGGCTGCTCGTCGGCCGGGATGATGTCCGCCGGTACAAACCTCGCGCGCCCGGTGGCTGTCGGAAAATGATCCGTGAACACCACGCTCTGCCCTGGATCGCCCTCGTTTTCGCACGGATAGGTGACCGAGCTGTCACGCTCGAGGCGCTCCCAGGTGATTCCCGCGATCGAGCGCATGCATTCGCGCATCTCGTTGAACACTTCACGTGGATGCCCGTAGTTCCAGTCAAGCCCGAGACCGTGGGCGATCTGCTCGATGATCCAGAGATCCTCGCGCGCCTCGCCCGGCGGCTCGATCGCCTTGCGTCCAAGCTGCACCATCCGGTCGGTGTTGGTGACCGTGCCGATCTTCTCCGGCCATGCGGTCGCCGGCAGCACCACATCGGCCAGGTACGCGGTCTCGGTGAGGAAGATGTCCTGCACCACGAGATGATCGAGCATCGCAAGCGCCTCGCGCGCGTGGTCCGCATCCGGGTCCGACATCGCCGGATTCTCGCCCATGATGTACATGCCGCGGATCTCGCGCTTTTTTGCCGCGCCCATGATCTCGACGACTGTCAGCCCGGGCTTCGGATCGAGTTCCACCCCCCAGAGCTTTTCGAATCGCGCCTTCGCCTCCGGCGTCGCAACCCTCTGGTAATCCGGATAGAACATCGGGACCAGCCCGGAGTCCGATGCGCCCTGCACGTTGTTCTGGCCGCGCAAGGGATGCAGGCCGGTGCCCGGGCGCCCGATCTGACCGGTCATGAGCGCAAGCGCAATCAGGCACCGCGCGTTGTCCGTGCCATGCACGTGCTGCGAAATGCCCATGCCCCACAGGATCATCGACCCCTTTGACGTCGCGTACATCCGTGCGACTTCGCGCAGCGTCGTTGCGGGTATGCCGCAGATCGGCGCCATCAGCTCGGGGCTGTACTTTTTCACGTTTTCGCGCAAGGCCTCGTAGCCCGAGGTGCGGTCCCGGATGAATGCCTCGTCGACCAGATTCTCCTCGACGATCACGTGCATCAGCGCATTGAGCATCGCGACATCGGTGTCTGCCTTGAACTGCAGCACGTGGGTCGCGAACCGGGCAAGTTCGGTTCTGCGCGGATCGGCCATGATCAGCTTTGCACCCTTCTTGACCGCGTTCTTGATCCAGGTTGCCGCAACCGGGTGATTCACCGTCGGATTGCAGCCGATCAGGAAGATCACCTCGGCCTTCAGCACGTCGTGCACCTGATTCGACACCGCCCCCGAGTTCACCCCCTCCATCAACGCGGCAACCGACGAGGCATGGCACAGGCGGGTGCAGTGATCGACGTTGTTCGAACCAAAGCCGGTGCGGACCAGCTTCTGGAACAGATAGGCCTCTTCGTTGCTGCCCTTGGCCGAGCCGAACCCGGCCAGCGCATGCTTGCCGTTCTGATCGCGAATCCGCTTCAGTCCGCCTGCGGCGAGCTCCAGCGCCTCCTCCCAGCTTGCTTCCCGGAACGCATCCATCCAGCGGTCGGGATCAACGCTGAAATCCTTCGACTTCGCGATGCCGGGCTTGCGTATCAACGGACGGGTCAGCCGCTGGCGATGGTGGACATAATCAAAGCCATAACGACCCTTGACGCACAGCCGGGATTCGTTCGCCGGCCCGTCGCGTCCCTCCACGCGGATGATCCGGTTGTCCTTGACGTGATAGGTGAGCTGGCACCCGACCCCGCAGTAGGGGCACACGGAATCCACCGTCTTGTCGGCCTTCGGCATGCCCGCGCCGCGGGCGGGCATCAGCGCACCGGTGGGGCACACCTGCACGCATTCGCCGCACGCCACGCAGGTCGATGCCCCCATCGGGTCATCAAAATCGAACACGATCTTCGAATGCTCGCCGCGACCGGCGAAACCGATCACATCGTTGCCCTGTTCCTCGCGGCAGGCGCGCACGCAGCGGGTGCACTGAATGCAGGCGTCGAGGTTCACCGCTATCGCGGGATGCGATACATCCTTTGGCGGTTGTTCGCGCTTGAGGCCCGAGAACCGCGACCCGGTCAGGCCTAGCCGCTTCGCGAAGGCATCAACCTTGTTCGACGGCGTATGCCGCTCGGCGGGCTGATCGGCCAGCAGCAGCTCGAACACCATCTTCTGGCTCGCAAGCGCGCGCGGGCTATCAGTGCTCACTTCCATGCCTTCGACGGGATACCGGCAACACGAGGGCGCAAGGACCCGCTCGCCCTTGATCTCGACCACGCAGGCGCGGCAGTTGCCGTCCGGACGTGTGCCCTTGCCGTGGCAGAGGTGCGGAATGACGATGCCGTTCTTGCGCGCGGTCTTGATGATCGTCTCGTCCGGCCGCCCGATGACGGCCTTTCCGTTAAGCGTGAACTGGATCGGCATCGCCGCGACTTCATCCTTGGACATCGCCGTCATGATTCAATCCCTGTCTGTAACCGCAGATAAACGCAGATGGACGCGGATAAGACCAGAGTCCTGACGAAATTCATCTGCGTTTATCTGCGTTTATCTGCGGTTGCATTGCAGTTTCAACCCACTTCGTGCGGGAAATACTTCAGTACCGAGAGCACCGGGTTGGGCGCCGCCTGCCCGAGACCGCATATCGATGCATCCATCATCACTTGTGACAGTTCCTGCAACAGCGGACCGTCCCATGTCTTCGCCTCGATCAACCCGAGCGCCTTCGCGGTACCGACGCGGCAGGGCGTGCACTGGCCGCACGACTCATCCCGGAAAAAACGCACCAGATTGCGCGCCGCATCCGATGCGCTGTCGTGCTGCGACATCACCACGATGGCCGCCGAGCCGATGAAACACCCGTGCGGCTGCAAGGTGTCGAAATCCAGTGGCACATTCGCCAGGCTCGCCGGAAGGATCCCGCCCGATGCGCCACCCGGAAGATAGGCATACAACTCGTGCCCGTCCTCCATGCCACCGCAAAATTCATCGACGAGTTCGCGCAAGGTTATGCCCGCCGGCGCGAGATGCACACCAGGTTTTTTCACCCGTCCCGATACCGAGAACGAGCGCAGGCCGCGGCGACCATTGCGTCCGTGGCCGGCGAACCACGCGGCGCCCTTCTCCACGATCTCGCGCACCCAGTACACCGTCTCCATGTTGTGTTCCAGCGTCGGGTGACCGAACAGGCCGACCTGGGCCACATACGGCGGACGCAGGCGCGGCATTCCGCGCTTGCCTTCGATGGATTCGATCATCGCCGACTCTTCGCCACAGATATACGCGCCCGCGCCCCGGCGCAGGTGAATCGGCGGCAATGCGCACGGCGGATCGGCGCGCAACTTCGCAAGTTCGCGCTCGAGCACCGCCCGGCATCCCGCGTATTCGTCACGAAGGTAAATGTAGATTTCGCCGACGCCGGCACACCACGCGGCAATCAGCATGCCTTCCAGGAAGCGATGCGGATCTCGCTCAAGATACCAGCGGTCCTTGAAGGTACCCGGCTCGCCCTCGTCGATGTTCACCGCCATCAGCCGCGGCGCAGGTTCTGCCGACACCAGCCGCCATTTTCGTCCTGCCGGAAAGCCCGCCCCGCCCAGACCCCGGAGTCCGGAGTCTTCCATTGTTTTCGTGACATCCTCACGCGTGCGCCCGTCGGAGAGACACTCCGCGATCAGGCGATACCCACCGTCTTTGCGGTAGGCGGCCAGGTCCGTGTAGCGCGGTTCGATACTGCGAGTCGCGCCGTTTTTCACCGCGCGAGCCACCGACTCCACCGTCGCCGACGGCACCGGCTGCTTGCCCACCACCGCCACAGGCGCGGTTTCGCAACGCCCGACGCAGGGCGCCGCAATCACACGCACGTTCTTGCCCAGACTTGCCGGAAGCCGCGCAAGCAGTTGTTTCGCGCCGGCCATTTCGCAGGCGAGCGAATCGCACACCCGCACGGTTATCGCAGGCGGCGCGTCGACGCCTTCCTTCACCACGTCAAAGTGATGATAGAAAGTCGCCACCTCGTAGACCTCGGCCTGGGACAGGCGCATTTCTTCGGCCAGCGCGGCAAGCAGATTCGCCGGCAGATGACCTTCCGCGTCCTGGATTCGATGCAGATGCTCGATCAGCAGATCGCGTCGACGAGGCTCATTGCCAAGCAATTCGCGAATTCGCTCGCGCGCTTCGGGCGCAACCCGGCGCCCCTTGGGCGTCGATCTGCCTTTGCTTTTCCGGGCCGTATCTTCCCCGACTGCCGGCGTAGACCTACTGCTGTCTGTCACTTCGAAACCTCGCGTTGGATCGGCCCAGAGTACGCGAGGCGGGTTCAAAACGCCACCGCAACAGCCTGTTTCATTTGAAAAACTTGACTGCAATCAAGTGGGCCACGGGTACGCAAACAACCTGCCCACCGCCCGGCGCCCGCAGTGCCCACGATATCAATCGAGCGAACGTACGACCCGGAAACCGACCGAGTCGTAGGGCGTCGTCGAAGAAAAATTTCCGCGATTGGACGTGCGCACATTGCGCGGGTTGCTGTTCCAGGCGGCACCACGGGTGACACGGATCGGGCAGTCATCCCACGCACGCGCGGATCCGTCCTCCGGCGCCCCGCGATAGCCTCGATTCTCGCCATCCGTCCAGCAATCCCCGGTCCATTCCCACACGTTGCCGAGCATGTCATGCAATCCCCACGCGTTCGGTCGATAACTCCCCACCGGCGCGGTATGCGCGTATCCGTCCTCGCAATCGGCGAACGGGGTCCAACCAAGTTCCCGTTGCATGGAACGATCGCCCACATTGGCAAATGCACAGGCTTCGTTCGCGCCGTCACCCCAGAACCTGCGCGTGATCGAACCCGCGGCTGCCGCGTATTCCCACTCCGCCTCGGTGGCAAGCCGATACGGTTTGCCGCTTAGTTTTGCGAGCCAGTCCGCAAACGCCTTCGCATCCGACCAATTGACGCACACCACCGGATCACGGTCGGTTTGCTCAAAGCCGGGGTTTCGCCAGTTCTTCCCCGCGTCCCCCTTCCACGACTCGCCCGTCCATGACGCGCAACCTGTCTGATTTCGCCCCGTGGCCTCGACGAATCGCCAGTACTCTTGCCGTGTTATCTCGAAACGCCCTATCGCGAACCCGCGGGCAATTGTCACCGGATGCCGCGGCCCCTCGCGATCCGGGCTCCAGTTCTCCGGGTCCTCATCCGACGTCCCCATGAGAAAGCGCCCCGTAGGCACTACCATCATTTCGGGACAGATGCCGCA
>CAMBSA010000083.1 GCA_945869935.1 Bordetella parapertussis
CATCCGTTCACTTATGCGTCAGGATCCTGACGTGATTCTCGTTGGTGAGATTCGTGACGAAGACACCGCGACAATGGCATTTCGTGCGGCAATGACCGGTCACCAAGTCTACTCGACGCTCCATACCAACTCTGCCATCGGTGCGATACCGCGACTTCTGGACATTGGAATCGTACCGGATGTTCTGGCGGGAAATATCATTGGAATCATCGCCCAGCGACTGGTTCGGAAGCTGTGCAAGCACTGCCGCCAGCCGTATGAGGCGAGTGCTGCAGATTGCAAACTTCTCGGCTCAAAATCAGAACGGCCACCAACGCTTTATCGGGCGGTGGGATGCGATCAGTGCGACTATCAGGGATACCGTGGTCGCCTCGCCATCATGGAAATTCTGAAGATGGAAGGCGAAATTGATGAAATGGTTGCCCATCGCGCCACAGCCAGGGAAATCCTGAAAGGTGCCGTCTCCAGAGGATTCAAGACGCTCGCCGATGACGGCATCCGGAGAGTTATTGATGGGTCCACCGCAATCGACGAATTGATGCGCGTCGTCGACCTGACTGAACGAATGTAACGAACATCGGCTAAGGCCGGGTTCAATGACGCGATGGCGCTATTCAGTTACAAGGCGATAGACCCCAGGGGCAAGTCGATCATGGGGCAGATAGAAGCCCTGAACTTGATCGACTTGGAGATGCGCCTTCAACGTATGGGCCTCGATCTTGTGTCAGGCGGCCCGACGCGTCGTGGTGGAACCCTGCTTCGCAAGGGAAAAATTAAACGCGAAGAATTGATCAATTTCTGCTTCCACATGGAACAACTCTCGGCAGCGGGCGTTCCCTTAGTCGAGTCGTTGACGGACCTGCGTGACAGTGTCGAAAACCCGCGCTTCAAGGAAGTCATCTCCGGAGTTGTTGAGGCGATTCAAGGTGGTATGGGTCTGTCTCAGGCGATGGGCGATTATCCCGACGTGTTCGGACCTGTGTTCTGTAGCCTGATTCGCGCTGGAGAGCAGACCGGCCGCTTGGCAGAGGTAATGAAAGCGCTAACTGATACCCTGAAGTGGGAAGACGAACTAGCCGCACATATGAAAAAGCTAGTTCTCTACCCAGCATTCGTGGGTTCAATCGTACTACTCGTAACGTTCTTTCTGATGATTTACCTTGTGCCCCAGATGGTCGGGTTCATCAAGAACATGGGGCAAAAATTGCCTCTTCAAACAGTAATCCTGATCGAAGTGTCCCGATTCTTCGTGAACTACTGGTGGACGTTGATCATCTCGCCCGCAATGATCTTCTTCGCCGTGCGCTTTGCAGCCCAAAATAATCCGAACGTCCGTTATCAACTCGACCGCCTGAAGCTCGCTCTTCCGGTAATCGGCGGGATTACCCGGAAAATCATACTTTCGCGCTTCGCGAGCACGATGGCCCTCATGTACTCATCGGGCATAACAATACTGGATGCGATCCGAAACTCGGAAGATATCGCGGGAAACCGGGTCGTGCAGGAAGCGCTGAAACTCGCAGGACAGGAGATCGCCGACGGCAAATCCGTGACAAATGCCTTCCAGGACGGCGGACTCTTCCCGCCGTTGGTCATCAGGATGCTCAGAATAGGCGAGTCGACCGGGGCACTCGATACCGCATTGCTCAACGTTTCGTATTTTTACAATCGCGAAGTGCGGGAAGAGATCGGAAAGATTCAGGTGATGATTGAACCCGCCTTGACCGTTGTACTCGGAGCATTGCTCGGATGGGTGATGCTTTCAGTTTTGGGCCCGATCTACGACACCATCAGCAAGATCAAGGTCTAAAGCGATGCCCCAAAGACGCCTGCTTTACGTAACCGCCAGAAAAGTTACTGCATATCAATGGACAAGTGGCAGGCTGGAAGCGGAGGCTGTGTTCTCCAACGACGAGGAGGGCGTTGCGGAGTTTGCGAAAGTCCTTGCCGATGCACCGCTTGCCCTTTATTACCTTCTCGCCGATGTGGTCGAAGAAGATTTCCACACAGAAACAATACCGTTCGTTCGAGGTGGCGATAGGCGCATGCTTCTCGGAAGAAAACTTGCTCAACGGTACCGCGATATCTCGCTCGCCCTTACAATGTCTCTCGGGTTTGAAACGGGTGGTCGCCGTGAAGAACGCATATTATTCAGTTCGTTCACAAATACCCAGCAATTCCAGCCGTGGCTTGCAACCCTTCGTGCGCAGGAAGCACGACTCGTAGGAATGTACTCCGTACCACTGGTAGCCCCAGTGGTCGGAAAAAGGATTGGATTCGGATCCGCCAAACGATATCTTCTGGTGAGCCTCCTACAGGCCGGCCTGCGCCAAAGCTACGTCGACGACGGAAAAATTCGTTTCTCCCGGCTAGGGCGGGTGGAAACAACCGACGCGAATGCCATTGCCCAATCCTGCGCTGTCGAATCGGCACGGATACAGCAATTTCTGACCAACACTCGCGTGCTCTCACGCGATTCCGGGCAGCTGGAGGTAGTGGTCCTCGCCCCGACTGCAGATATTGAAATCTACAAGCGCATCTGTGTCAGCACAGGGGCACTAAATTTCCATGTTCTCGACCTCGACACGACCTGCTCAAGTGCGGGACTAAAAACCGCGCCGGAAGGCATGCTTGCCGAGCGTGTGTACCTCCACGCGCTCGCGCTTTCTCAACCGAGCGAGCAATTTGCGGACAACAGCTACCGTCGCTTCTATCACCTCTGGCGCGCGAAAGTCTCGCTTTTTGCAGCGGGCGCTGCGATTTTTGCGTTTTGCGGATTACTCGCAAGTCTCAAGTTGCTGGACCTTGCCGGTGTCAATCAGTCCGCTGCCGCCGATCTTTTACTGCAGCGTCGCTCAGACGAACAGTACGCGCGCGTCCAGGCACAGTTCCCGAAAACGCCGACGTCCGCCGAAAATCTTAAAGCGCTCATAAAAAATTTCGACCTGCTGGAGCGCCAGACAATGACGCCCGACAAGGTGTTCGGCGAAATCAGTCGCGCACTCGCGCAGGTACCGCAGATCGAGATTGACTCAATCGACTGGCAGATTGGTCAACCGCCTGCGGCGAAACAATCCGGTTCCGAGAAGGCATCGCCAACGCAACCTGCAGCGCCGGTAAGCTCTGGCCCATCGGGCGCTGATGGAAGACTTCAGGTAATCGAGGTTGCCGGACGTGTCAATGTCCCGCAGGCCTCTGATTACAGGGGAATCACCCTGATTGTGAACCAGTTTGTCGACGGATTACGGACTCGCCCGGGCTTAACGGTCGTAAGCACGCGCCTCCCGTTCGATATCAACGCGGAGCAGAGCCTGTCAGGGGACATCGGAGTACAACGCACGTCAGAAATTCCGCGGTTTACTATCGTATTTACGAAGGCCCTCGGGACATGAATATCGCAAGAGATGACCTGAAGCAACTTCGCGTTCCCATTGTTTTCGCAGTATTGCTGATACTGCTCGGAATTGCCTGTCTTGGCTTCTCCGAGCATCTTCTGGCACAGGCACGTCGTGCAAAGGACGTCGCGAAGGAAAGTCGCGCGGAAGCGCAAAAGCGTGTCGAACGCGCAGCGGAAGAAGAGCGGGAAATCCGCGCCGATCTTGCGAAGTACCAGAAGATGATGGCGCGAGGAATGGTAACCGGCGAGAACCGCCTTGACATGATCGACGCGATCGCGAAAATCAAGAACGATCGTCGAATGTTCGAGATTCGATACAGTATCGACGCTCAGAAACGGCTGGACTATCCAGGAATAACACAAGCCGGGAATCTTGATTTCGCAAACAGCCGTATGAAACTGGAGATGCTTCTGCTTCATGAAGGTGACCTAATGAACTTTCTTTCAGACCTGACCTCAATGCGGAGCTCATACGTTTCCGTGCAGCGTTGCCAGACCACCCGTGTCGACCGCAACGTGCAGACCACTTCCGTACAGCCCCGTTTGCGCTCGGAGTGCCAAGTCGACCTTATCGTACTTCGCGAAAATCGCCCGGCTTGATCAAGATCAATCCGTTGCTTGGTCTCACCGCTGCCGGAACGGCGATATTACTGTGCACGCTAGGCACGTCGTCGGTGCTTGCGCAACAGCCTCCTGCCCGACCTGCCGTCCTTCCTGACACCGGCGAATTCGGGCGCCTCTTCTTCACGCCACAGCAGCGCCAGGAACTCGATAGACGGCGGCAGCTCAATATCCAGGAGGTCACTGTAACGAATGTAGACCTCGTCACCGTTAACGGTCAGATCGCCCGTTCGAGCGGAAAAAGCACCACCTGGATCAACGGCGTTGCACAGGATGATACTTATCGCGGACGTGACCCGTCATCCGTGACGCTTGGTGAAAATACCGACTCCACCATCACCATCCGTGTTGGGCAGACCATCGACAAAACGAGAGGTGCCGTCACCGACGGATTGATTGGCGGTGAAATCAGGAAACGTTCAGCGTCTCCCGATAAAAAGGCCGGTAAGGACAAGCAATGATGGCAGGTAGAAACCGTCTGCCGATGCGGAACCAGCATGGCCTCGCCATGCTGGCGTTGGTAACCCTGCTCGCACTCGTCAGTTCATATTTCATCGCAAGCGCGCTTACCCGCACTACCACCGACGTCCAGAACGTCCGTGAAAGTTCAAATCTGCAGACGCTGAATACCGCGAAATCAGCGCTGATTTCGTGGGTTGCTCAGGACACCTTCACCAAGGCCTATAACAGCAGTTCCGGCAGCTTTCAACCCGGCTCACTTCCATGTCCGGACACCAACGATGACGGCTATGCGGAAGGCACCTGTTCCTCGGCTGCCAGCCGAATCGGTCGTTTCCCTTGGCGCACCGTCAACGCACCGGACCTGCGCGACAGTAGCGGGGAGCGACTCTGGTATGCGCTTTCGGACAGCTTTCGTGCGGCATCCGGCACAACCGTCATAAACCCCGATACGAGCGGTGCTCTGTCTGTATCCGGCGCTTTTTCTGCAAGCACCCTGCCTGCACTTATTTTCGCCCCGGGCCCGGCGTTTTCCACGCAGACGCGTACTGCGACAGGATGGAACACCGCAAGCAATTATCTTGAAGGCTGGTCAACGGGTGCCAGCAATTACTCCTACCTGGCCGCCTCGTCAAAAAGCCGCCTGACGATCAGCGGAAACTCCACGCTGGTGACGCCGAACGAAGAAGACTGCAGTGACCCGGTCAGGGAGCCCTATTGCCTTCGCTTCAACGACACCCTCGTGCTGGTCAATAACGAGGACATATTCAAGGTCGCCGAAAGCACGGTTCCAACGATGTTGCAGCAACTGGTAACTACGGGCGCCCTGAATTTGACCGGCTATTTCGAGTACTACCGCAGCACTTGGGGACGCTATCCGTTCCCCGCGCAGTTCACGAACCCGAGCACCAGCAACTTCCGGGGCACTGTCGGCCAGGCCAGCGGGCTTCTGCCTGTCACAACCGACTCGACCTTCGTCACATGGCGAACATCCACCACCCCAAGCTGGACCGACACCGACCTCACCACAGGCGACATTTCGACTCAGAACTGCACTGCGTCGACCTCGACGCAAATCTCGTGCGATCTCACCTGGTCCAGCCGCCCGACGATCCAGATAGCTCTGAACCTGAATGGCGCGGGGCAAGCGTTCATCGATGCGCTTTCGATATCGAACATTTCCCTCACTTACATCTCGAATGGCTTCACATTGACCCCGACGATGTCGGTCGGCTACCCGACGCACACGCTGTCTCCCTATCAATCCAGCAATTCCTGGGGAAGGATAACCGTGCGCATGCGGCTTCCCACGAGGACTACCGCGTACGGTACCGTTCAGCTGCGGATATCCGTACCGTCGTTTCTCGCCATTACCAGTCCGTCCGATTCCACCACCGGATGGATGCTCAGCAATCAATGGCATCGCTATCTGCAGTATTCGGTCGCACCCGGGTATTTGCCCAACAGTGCGTCGGGATCATGCACTGCGGGGACGAACTGTCTGACCGTCAACGGCCTTCCAAGTTCGTTCACCTCATCCAACGACAAGCGAGTAATTCTGGCATTCGGAGGCCGTGCGCTCGCGGCGGACACCGGTTTTACCGCGCAGAGCCACCATACATCGTCGCTTGCCGATTATTTTGAAGGTGCGAATGCCATTGTCGATACGCTATTCACACACCAGCAAGCCGCGTCCCGTTCGTTCAATGACAAAATCGTCGTAGTCGCTCCCTGATGCTTGACTCAGGCTCCTCGATGCGCACGCAGCGTGGTTTTACCCTTGCGGAGCTCGCGATTGCATTGGTCATCGTCGCGTTGCTGCTCGCCAGTGCCCTGATACCTCTGTCGGCCCAGATCGAACTCAAGAGCGTGGCCGACACCAAGAAAACGATGGATCAGATACAGGAATCGCTCCTCGGGTTCGCCATCGCCAATGGCCGACTGCCGTGCCCGGCGGACGGATCGATCGCCGATGGCGCATCGACTGCGGGGCAGGAGATCGCCAGTTGCATCAATACCACGGCGACCAACCAGTCCTACGGTGTCCTGCCCTGGGCGACCTTGGGCGTTCCGGCAACCGACGCCTGGGGCAGGCGATTCAGTTATCGCGTGGCCCCGGTCTTTGCCGATGCCGTCGGCACGACATTCACCACGACCGCAATCTCCGACACGCCCTCTGGACTCGCCTCCGCGGCGCAAGGAACAACGTGCACGCCGAGCCCAACCCCGACACAGAGTTCCTTGGCACTCTGTTCTGTCGGTAATCTGTCCGTCTATACCCGATCTGATTCGGCGCGGACCTCGAGTTCGGTAGCAACCTACACCGCCGCATTGGTCATCTCGCACGGCAAGAACGGATACGGCGCCCGTACCTCAAACGGTACGATCTTCTCAGCACCCGCGTCCGGCACTGATGAATACTACAACTCGACCGGCGGGCACCCGACCGCGTTTGGATCGACGGCTCAAGCATCGTTCGGATTCATGTCACGCAATCCGAGCCCTGCTCCACCGGCAACCGTTACTTGCAGTGAAACGAGCTCCTCTTCCTATCCTTGCGAATTCGACGATATCGTCGCATGGATTCACCCTGCCTTGCTGGTATCACGAATGCTTACCGCGGGAAAGCTTCCGTGATAGATCTCAAAGATCAAGTTTCCTTTTACGAACGCCTATTTTCATGAGCTCTTCGCTCAATTTCTATCAGCGCCTCCGCCTAGCTGGCGTCGATCCTGCGGACAATGACGAAACCCGGATAAAGAAGTCCATCCTCGTTTTTGCCATGGGGATGATGACGGCCGTGCCTATGTTCTGGCTTTCTATTTACTGGCTGATGGGTCTGCAAATGTCGGCAACCCTGCCCCTGACGTATCAGCT
>CAMBSA010000084.1 GCA_945869935.1 Bordetella parapertussis
GTTGGAAAAAAAGGCACGGCGCCGACTGGATTGACGATCACCAGCAGTGTGAGGCAGATCTTGGCGTATTCGGTCCAATCGAGCATGGGGCTCTAGCTTACACTCGACGTCACGTTGCCAAGGCGAAGCATCGGCGTCAAAGGATTCGAAGGCGAAGCATCGGCGTCAAAGGATGCGAAGGCCACATCCAAACGCGTTACGCTAGAATCTGGAAAGAAGTACCGTATAGGATTCAGCCATGTCTATCGCTGTTGTACTCACGCCTGCCCACAAGCGCCGCCTGGCAAGACTTGCGCGGGCGGCTGGTTGCGAACCTCAGGATTTGCTCGATGACGTATTTAAGTTCGGGTTCGATTTTGTTGAGCAGGACATTCGGGAAACCGGCAAAGGTATTGCCGAACTGGAAAGCGGCAAGGGCATCGCGCACGGGCTGGTGATGGTTGAGGCCAGAGCGGTCATCGAGCGCCATGCCCGCAAGCAAAAAACGGCTGCATGAATGGGCCCCGAGTGCGCGCCGGGCATATCTGCGCACGCTTGATCATATTGCAGGTGAGGATGTTCACACCGCCAGGTTGGTCGCCGAACGCGTTGCGCATTCCCTTGAGCTGATCGAAACCAATCCCGGTATGGGATCACCGGTTCAGGGTGGTCGGGTACGCAGTTATCCGGCGCCGCGCACCGGCCACGCGTTCAATTATCGAGAGACCACAGAGGGCATCAAGATCGTGCGTTGGTATCGCCAGCGACAGAATGTGAAGCGATAGGGCAGCAGCAATGAATTAACCAACTCATATTGAGTTTAGGGTTGCCCTTTGGCATTTTGTCGCCGTTTCATCGATATCCAACGTGCGCTTATTCAGCACGACGCCATATTATTCGCGTGCCGCCTCAATCGACACGTAGCCATTCATCACATCGTTCTTCAGGCGCTCCGTATCACGGGTCCACGGATGTCCGATTCGACCCCCTCCGATGCATAAATAGGAAACTCGTGGTCCTTGCCGTCCTTCATGCGTCGATTGCAGCGCAGAAACATGCGCGAATTCTAGAAACGCAAACCCACCTCGGCAAGGACCATGGTCTCCACTACAAGCATTTCCGTAAAACGGCTCCAATGACTTCAAGCACTTTCGTCACGAACCACCCAGAAATCTCTCAAAATCTGCGGTCAGTTGAGAAAGATGGGCTACGTAATCCGCGTCGCTTAATGTCTTGCAGGTCAATACATGCGGTCTAATTGTCATTGACCGTGGATTTGCATCTCATCACTCGCAAGACTCCACATCCCTAGGGAGATCGCGCATTTTGCAAAGCTGCAGATCTTCAAGGAGGGCGCACATCTGCCTCCCAAGCTCGCCCATCAGCACATCGTCGAAGGTCGCTGAATTACCCACGCAAGCCATGGCGAGCATCTCGCCATGGTCCGGACAAGGGAAGGCCACCGATACGGCGTTGATTTCGGGAAACAACAGTCCGCGGGTCATGACGAAGCCGTCCTCGCGGTAGCGCGCAAGCGCCACATCGAATGCCGCACCCAATGGGGCCGCGGCTTTGACTTGTAGGGGGGGCAGAGAGGCGCGCGCGTGCAAACGTTCCGGTTCGTCAAGTCCGCACAGGTAGGCCCAACCCAGCGCGGAGCCACCAATGGGCACTCGAGCGCCGATTCGTTGCGGCGTCATGAACATCGTCCGGTACACACGGTCGAGAATGGTCATGTCGCGGTCGTCGCGAGCGCCCACGTTGATCGCTCCTTCGAAGCGCGACAGCAGATCGCGTATCCGCGGCCTCAGCGCCGCAAGCACCGTCTTGCTCGTCAGGTAAGACCGGGCGAGCCTCAGGGCGGCCGGTCCTACGCTAAGCTTGTCGGTACCCGGTGCGCGTGCAAGCAGGCCGCCATCAAGCAATGTGTTGCAAAGCCGCCAGACGGTCGGTTGAGGCAGTCCCATCCGAGCCGCGATGTCGGCGCTGCCAAGTTCGCGGGCGCGCCCCCTGAACTTACGCAGAATCACTAGGCCGCGCGCCAACGCGATCACGAAGTCGCGGTCCTGTTTTTCGGCCAATTCGTTGTTCATGGCGGCCGGTTCCAATGAGCGCGAATGTCGCGCATCCAATTCACCTCCTTCGTATCCTGTTCTTGCCCGTCGTTGACACTGCCAACTCGGCAACTTATACTATCCGCATATTAAATCGTCAATTTAATCTGCGGATTAAAGGGCGGTGTCGTAGGAGCAATTCGTCGGAGCACAGCGCTTCGGCGGTCCTTGGAGGGGGCTTCCCGATGTTTCTGGGCGATATTCCGCGGCGGAACGCTTTCCGCCATCCCGAGCAGATGGCGCTGGAGGACGATGACCGCACGCTCACGTGGCTCGATCTGAACCGCCGTATCAACCGGTTGTGTGCAGGCCTCACGCGCCTTGGCCTCAGGAAGGGTGATCGCCTCGGCGTGCTGTCGATTCCTTCGATTGAAGTGGTCGAGACCTATTTCGCTGCGGCGAAGCTCGGCCTGGTGATTGTTCCCGTGCACACCGGGCTGGTCGACAGCGAGGTGAAGTTCCTGCTCGACGACGTCGAGGTGGCGGCAGTGATCGCGGATACGGATCGCGCTGCGGCGTTCGGCCACGTGCTCACCGGATTGTCGAACCGAATCGCAGTCGGCGGCCACGATAGGTTCTTTCCCTACGAAGACCTGCTCGAAGGCATGGGAGAGGACGAACCGGAGGTGCGGATGGACGAATCGGACCTTTTCGCTATTCGCTTCACCAGCGGGACCACCGGCCGCCCCAAGGGCTGCCCAAGCACACACCGTGACTGGATCCAACGTTCGCTGAATTTCCTGGCGCACATCAATCACTCCCACAAGGACCGCGCGCTGCTGCTTTCGCCGCTGTCGCTCGGCGTTGGCTCGTCCGTTCTCATGACCTACAGCCTTGTCGGCGCGTCCATGGTCATTTCGCCCCGATTCGACGCATCGCGGGTATTGAAGAAAATCGAGTCCGCAAAGATTACCACCTTCATGGTGCCGGTACCGACGCTGTTCGGCCGGTTGCTCGACGATCCAGCCTTTGACAGGACCGACCTGTCCTCGCTGCGCGTAGTGGGCTACGGGGGCGCGGTATTTCCCGTCGAGCTGCTAGTGCGTACGCTCGAGCGCTTCCCGTGCCGCTTCTTCGGCGTCTACGGCCACCTCGAAGCGGGCGGGTTCTCGACCTATCTGATGCCCGACGACCACCGGATCGAGGGCCTGTCCCCCTCTGAGCGCGAAAAACGCATCGAGCACATGCGTTCGTGCGGCCGCGAAGCGCTGCAGGCCGACGTGCGCATCACCGACGAGGACGGTCTCGAGTTGCCACACGGTGAAGTGGGCGAGATGGTGGTGCGCACGGAGGGGATGGTGGCGGATTACTGGAAACGCCCCGGCGAGATCGAGAAGGTGCTGCGCGACGGATGGTTTCGCACCGGCGATGCAGCGTCGATTGACTCCGACGGTTACGTCTATATCTCGGATCGCATCAAGGACGTGGTCCGCACGGGCGGCATGAACGTATCTTCCGTGGAGGTGGAAAGTGTGCTGCTCGCACACGCTGCGGTCGCGGACGCCGCCGTCATCGGCATTCCTGACCCCCGATGGGGGGAGTCGCTCACAGCCGTGGTAGTCGCCTCCTGCAATCCGGACGCCGCGATCGAGGAGTCCATTCTCGCGCATTGTCGCGAGCAGCTCGCCAATTACAAGGTACCCAAGAAAGTGAAATTCATCGAAACCCTGCCGAAAAACAGCATGGGCAAGGTCCTCAAGCGCGAACTCCGTTTGTTCTACACTGGAACCGAAAAGGTGACTTCGACGTGAGTGCGGCACTCCAAGATGGCGGGCAGGCCGCGAGCGCGGGAACGCCGCTGGTGGAATCGCTTGCGCGAGGCATGCTCATCCTTGACCAGTTCAACAGGCGCCGGGAGCTGGGCGGCGCCGAGCTCGCCCGGCTGACAGGACTGGCGCAACCCACGGTCTGGCGATTGTGTTACACGCTGAAGTGTCTCGGCGTGCTGCAGGACGCTGCAAACGGCCGGATGCGGTTGGGTGCCGGTGCGCTGGCGCTCGGATTCGAGGCGTTGTCGGACCTTCCGCTGAGCGAAGCTGGGCGACCGCTCATGCAGGAGATTGCCGAGGAGCTGGATACCGCAGTGACGCTCGCGTTGCGCGAGGGTACCGTGGTGATTTACGTGCAGCGCTGCCAGAGCGAGCGGCTGCAGTTCTCGGGGCTGCGCGTGGGCACGAGCGCGCCGATCTTGTCATCGCCGGCAGGATGGGGCCTCGTCGCGGGCCTCCCCTCGGAAGAGCGGGAGGCTCTCTTCGTGCAGTTGGACTCGGGTGGCGCACTTTCATCGGACGTCAGGAGAGATCTCGAATGCGCGATAAGCGCGTATGAGGCGGCCGGCTATGTGGAGACTCACGGTCTCCTTCATCCGAATCTGCGGGCGGTGTCGGTGCCTCTCGCGAGGCCAGGCAAGGCCGTTTCCTGGTGCCTGAGCTGCGGCGGCCACGACGTTGCGTTCGATGGCGAGGCAGTGGCGCGGGCGGGTTCTCGTCTTCGGGAGCTTGCCGAGCTGCTGTCCCTGTTCGTCCCCGATTAATACTGACGGGTTGGGAAGTTACCCACGTAGGAGTGATAAATGAGTCAACGCAGGAGCAAGTTGAAGTCTGCCGCCGAGGCGCTGGCAGACATCCCGGACGGAGCGAAGGTGCTCGCTGCCGGTGTGCATTTGAGCAATACGCCCATGGCGCTCGTGCGCCAGCTGGTGCGCCAAGGAACGAAATCACTCGAAATCATCCCCACGCCGGCCACGGGCCTGTGGGTAGACATGCTCATCGCCGCTGGCGCAGTCTCGAAGCTATACGTCTCTTATGTGGGACTGGAGTTTCTGGGGCTCGCGCCAAACTTCCGGCGCGCAGCGCAGGAAAAAACCTTGCAGATCGTGGATGTCGACGAGCCAACCATTTTTCACGGGCTGCGGGCTGCGGCAAGCGGCCTGCCGTTTGTGGCCTTCCCACCGTTTCACCTAACCACCGACCTTCCCAGGACGAGCCCCGATATCTACAAAGAGATCATCGACCCGTTTACCGGCAAGCCGGCAGTGGCAATTCCGCCGCTCTGCCCCGACGTGTGTCTCGTGCATGTCGCCAGGGCGGATATCTATGGCAACGGGGTGAGCCTTGGCGGTCGCCACATGGAGGACGTTATCACCAAGGCGTCCCGGCGCGTTATTCTGAGCGCCGAAGAAATCGTCGATAACGCAGAGATTTGCAGGCACCCAACGCACACCACCATCCCCGGGGTGCTAGTGGACTCCGTGGTGCACGCGCCCTTCGGGGCCTACCCCGGCGCTTGCCCCGGCGTGTACGGCTACGACCGTCCGCATCTTCTCGAGTACAACGAGCTTGCCAAGCAGAACAAGACTCGTGAATACCTTGATCGATACGTTCACGCCCAAGCAGACGAGGCCATGATGTTGAAGGCAATCGGCGCGCAGCGCCTCGAAGCACTTCGCAATTACGGGTAAATCATGTCGGAGAACAATATGGACTTTTCCACCGCTGAGTTGATGGCCGTGACGATTTCTCAGGAGTTGCGCGACAACGACTTCACCGCCGTCGGCACTGCCTCTCACATTCCCTTGTGCGGCATCCGGCTGGCCCAACGAACGCACGCCCCGAACCTGTGGTTTGTCTACGGCGGCAGCGGTGCGCTCAATTCCAAGGCCCGCCAGCTAGTGGAGATGGCGGCCGACTTCAGGAACCTGGAGGGTGCCGAATATCGAACGCCGCTGCAGGACATCATCGACTTCGAGTTCACCGGGCGATTCACATGTTTGTTCCTCGGCGGCATGCAGATCGACCAGTACGGCAGCATGAACATGGTCGCGATCGGTGATCCAGCGGGCAAGCACATCCGCGGGCCAGGCACCGTGGGCCTCGCATTCACATCCACTATCCCGCGCACTTTGGTGTACATGCAGCACCACGACCCCCGCCTCTTTGTGAGGAAGGTCGATTTCGTGAGTGGCCGAGGCCATGATGGGGGCGAGAGGCTGGCCAGCTATCGGCAGCCCTGGTGCAAAGGTCCGACGTGGGTTATCACGCCGCTTGCAACCATGGATTTTGAGACACCCGACCGGCGCATGCGGTTGCGTTCGGTGCATCCCGGTCATACGGTGGAGGAGGTGCGGGACCAGACTGGTTTCGATCTGGCCGTAACCGGACCGGTGCCGACGACCGAGGCGCCCTCGCCAGAACGGTTGAAAATTATCCGCGAGATCGACGTTGACGGGGTGCTGCGGCGGTAGTCGCGGTCACAGACTACGAAATCGAGGAGACGATCATGGTCCTGAAGAAACTCATTGCCTTATTCGCCTTAATAGTGGGCGCAGGGTCTGCAAGCACGTTCGCGCAAACGCCCAAAGTTCTAAAGACCGCCTACGTTCCAAGTCTTAGTTTCGCACCGGCTTTCCTTGCGGCCGAAAAGGGCTATCTGGAGCGGGAAGGCGTGCAACTCGAGTTCCAGACGGTCCAGGGTGCAGCCGACGTGGTTTCATTGCTGGCAACGGGGCAGCTTGATCTTGCGCTGGTCAACGTGGGTGCGACCTTCTTTAACGGCGCTGCACGTGGCTTCGATACGAAAATAGTAGGTGGCATCTCGGCCTACCCGGTCGATCCGGAGACCCGCGGCCCCGCCCCGATCCTTGCGCGCAAGGCCCTAGTGGACAGTGGCGCCGTAAAGGCTCTCGTCGATCTCAAGGGTCGAAGCTTCGCCTCCAACGCCCCTGGGGGGATTGTCGAATACTCTCTAGCGCGTGAAATGCAGAAAGTTGGCCTGCCGTTTCCCGCCGTAAAGATCGAGCGCATGGCCTTTCCCTCCATAGTGATTGCAATGGCTAACGGCGCCGTCGATTCCGCGGTGCTTCCCGAGCCCCTGGCCACGTCGGCCATCAGCAAGGGTATCGGCGTGCCGATCGTGCGCAACCCTGTCCCCGGCACGCTGGTCGGTAGCGTGCTCTTCGGCAAGGCGGTGCTCGCGGATCCGAACACCGGTGCCGCCACGCTACGAGCGCTGCGGCTTGCGGTGAACGAGTTGCAGTCAGACGCGCAGTTCTTTACTGCGTCTAACCTCGCCATCTGGTCGAAGTACACCAAGGTGCCGACCGCAACCATCGCGATGATCTCTACCTACGCCTTTCCTCGCGATCTCGTACTCGACACGAAGAGTCTGAT
>CAMBSA010000085.1 GCA_945869935.1 Bordetella parapertussis
AAGGGCAAGGTGATGTTCATCACCAACCTGATCAAGATCTCCGGTTGCGTGATGATGTTCTTCTACGAGTATCTGCAGGTGCCGGGCGTGGCGCCGTATGTCGCGGTGCTGTTCGCCTACGCGGTGGTGGGCCTGGGCGCCGCCGCCTACTCGCCCGCCAAGTACGGCATCCTCACCGAACTGCTGCCGCCGAATCAACTGGTGATCGCCAACGGCTGGATCGAAGGCCTCACCGTGGCATCGATCATCGTCGGCACCGTGATCGGCGGCGCGCTGATCAGCCCCAAGATATCGGCGATGCTGCTCTCGATCGACATCCCGAGCTACGAATCCGATGTCGATACGCCAGCCGAAGCGGCGATCATCGTCATCGCGTTTTTCTACATCGTCGCCGCCGGCTTCAACCTTTTCATCCCCGACACCGGCGCGCGCTACGAGAAGCACGACAGCAACCCGCTGGTCGTCGTGCGCGACTTCGCCTACTGCTTGACCACGCTCTGGAAGGACAAGCTCGGGCAGATTTCACTTGCCGTCACCACCCTCTTCTGGGGCGCGGGTGCGACGCTGCAGTTCATCGTGCTCAAGTGGGCGGAAGTCCACCTCGGGCTGCCGCTGGACCGCGGCGCGGTGCTGCAGGGCGTCACTGCCCTCGGAATTGCGCTTGGCGCGGTGCTCGCCGCGCGCTGCGTGCCGCTCAAGAAGTCCCTCACCGTCCTGCCCTTTGGCGTGGCCATGGGCGCGGTCGTGATCTCGCTTATCTTTGTCTCCTGGATGCCGCTGGTGTTCGCACTGCTGATCGTGGTGGGCGGGATGGCGGGGTACTTCGTGGTGCCGATGAACGCGCTGCTTCAGCACCGCGGCCACGTGCTGCTGTCGGCCGGGCATTCGATCGCGGTGCAGAACTTCAACGAGAACCTGTCCATCCTGATCATGCTCGCGCTGTACGCCAGCATGATCAGGGCAGACGTCAGCATCCACTTGATCATCGTCATGTTCGGCGTGTTCGTATCCTCGACCATGTTCCTGGTGATCCTGAAACACCGCGCCAACCAGCGAAAACAGGACTCGCTGCACATGATCGGCATGGACAAGCCGGAGCATCGCGGCGGGCATCGCGGCGGGCAATAGCCGACCGGGCACTTCGCCTCCGCGCCCCGAGCCCGGGGATCAGGCAGAATCGCCGCATCGTCCGCGACGCGGCAACCAAGATGCAGCACACCACACCCCGCAGCACATGACCACCAAAGACAATCCCCTCTGGAGCCCGGTAATCGCCGGCCTCTCGCCCTATGTACCGGGCGAGCAGCCGAAGCTCGCCGACCTGATCAAGCTCAACACCAACGAGAATCCCTACCCGCCCTCACCCCGGGCGCTCGAGGCGATCCGCGACGCCACCGCCTCGGGCCTGCGTCTTTATCCCGACCCGGACAGCAGCGCGCTCAAGGCGGCGATCGCCGAGACCTACGGCGTGTCGCCCGCCGAGGTGTTCGTCGGCAACGGCTCGGACGAAGTTCTCGCGCACGCCTTCTTCGGCCTGCTCCAGCATCCGCTGCCCATCCTGTTCCCCGACATCACCTACAGCTTCTACCCGGTGTACTGCGACCTGTACGGCATCCGGCGCACGCTCGTGCCACTCAGCGACGATTTCCGCATCCGCGTCGACGATTACCTGCGCCCGAACGGCGGCATCGTGCTGCCCAATCCGAACGCGCCCACAGGCTGCGCCCTGCCCGTGTCGGATATTCGCAGGCTGCTGGAGGCGAACCGTGAATCAGTGGTGATCGTCGACGAAGCCTATGTGGATTTCGGCACCGAATCGGCGGTGGGCCTCGCGCGCGAGTTCCCGCAACTGCTGGTGATCCACACGCTGTCGAAATCGCGCTCGCTCGCTGGCCTGCGCGTGGGCTATGCGATTGGCAACCCGTCGTTGATCGAGGCGCTGATCCGGGTGAAGGACTGCTTCAATTCCTACCCGATCGACCGGCTTGCGCTTGCGGGCTCCGTCGCCGCAATCCGTGACAAGGCGTATTTCGACGCCACCTGCGCGAAGGTGATCGCCACCCGCGAGCGGCTGGTGCCGGAACTGGAAAAGATCGGCTTCGAGGTGCTGCCCTCGGGCGCCAACTTCGTGTTCGCACGCCATCCGGAGCACGAAGGCGCCGCGCTGCAGGCGAAGCTTCGCGAACGAAAGATCATTGTTCGCCATTTCAACAAGCCGCGCATCGAGCGCTTCCTGCGGATCACCATCGGCACCGAGGACGAATGCCAAGCCCTCGTTGATGCCCTCCGGGCGATCGTCGGCTGACGCAGTCGCGGTGTACAACGCAAAACAAAACGGCGCCGAGGCGCCGTTTTATTTTCGGGTTAAGTCCGCTCAGGCTGCCTTCACCGTTGGCGCGCCGGACTTGAGCGCATGCAGGTACTGCAGGATCTCCTCCACGCTGCACACATCCGCATACTTCGCATTCAGGTCGAACAGGCTCTGCTCGTGCGCCGCCTTCGAGCGGTCGCCTACCGCCTCGCGCGCGATGATCGGCCGGAAACCGAGCTGACAGGCGTCCACCGCGGTGGCGCGCACGCAACCGCTGGTGGTGCAGCCGGTGATGATCAGCGTGTCGATGCCGCGGAATTGCAGGCGCGACGAAAGATCGCTGCTGAAAAAGCACGATGCGTACTTTTTCATGAACACCGGATCGCGCGGCTCGCGGTGCAGGCGCGAATCGATCTCCACCCCGGGCGTGCCCGCCTTCAGACTGGTGATGCCCTTCTGCTTGAGACCCCAAATGCCGGCGTCGCGTAGGTCCGGCTCGTCGTAATACACCTTGGAAAACAGCACCGGCGCGTCCTTCGCGTGCGCCGCATCGATCAGCCGGTTGGTCTGCACCAGTTCGGCATCGAGCTTGGATCCAAGCGGCTGGCTCGCGTCGGTGAACGCGTTCACATAATCGACAATCAAAAGTGCGGGTCGGGCACCGAAGCCGATCCGCAGTCCGAAACCGCGATCGTCAAAGAATTTCTTGTCCCCGTTGTCCAGATTCGCCATGCGCCCTCTCCTTTTTATAGGTAATGTTGAACAATTCTTTTAAAAACCCAGAACCGACGCCTGAAAGCGGTTGATTCGCGTTCAGAACTGGAACAGTGTCAGCGTCTACTCCGCCTTGATGCCCGCCTCGCGGATCACCTTCGCCCAGACCGCGGTCTCGCGCTTGATCTGGGCTGCGAATTCTTCCGGCTTGTTGGCCACCGGGTACAGACCCTGCGCTTCCAGCTTCGAACGCACGTCGGGCAGTGCAACGATCGCCGCGATCTCCGACTGGATTTTCGCAATAGTCTCACGCGGCGTGCCCGTGGGCACCAGCGCGCCGTACCAGGACGGGATATCGAGATTCTTCAGCCCGCCCTCGATCAGGGTTGGCAGTTCCGGTGCGGCCTCCGAGCGCTTTGCGGTGGTCACCGCGACGCCGCGCAGCTTGCCCGCCTTCACCTGCGGGTAGAGCACCGGCACCGAGCCGAACATCATCAGGATCTGGCCGCCGATCAGGTCCTGCATCGCCTGCGTGGTTCCCTTGTAGGGCACATGCACGATATCGATGCCCGCCTCGCGGCGCATGAGTTCGCCGATCAGGTGCAAAGACGAGCCGATGCCGGGCGAACCGTAGGTGAGCTTGCCTGGGTTGGCTTTCGCGTAGGCGATCAGTTCCTGCGTGGTCTTCGCCGGCACGCCGGGATTCACCGCGAGCATGTTCGGCGCGTAGGCGATCAGCGTCACCGGCGCGAAATCGCGATCCCAGCTGAAGGGCATGTTCGGGATGAGGGTCGCGTTGATGGTGATGTTTCCCTGTGGCACGAACAGCCATGTATAGCCGTCGGGCGCCGCCTTGGCCACCATGTCGATGCCGATGTTCCCTGCCCCGCCCGGGCGGTTGTCCACCACCACCGGCTGCCCGGTGCGTTGCTGGAACTTCTCGCCCACGATGCGCGAGAGCGTATCCACCGGGCCGCCCGGCGGGAACGGCGCGATCAGCTTCACCGGGCGCGAGGGAAAGGTCTGCGAGTGAGCGGGAGTGACCAGCGAGCCAAATGCCGCGCAGAGCGCAAGACACACAGGCAGGAGATGCTGTTTCATCGGGACGGGATTCCTTGGTTCCATGTTCATCGGTTCTAATCGACGCGTATTCCCGCCGTCTTGATTATCTGCGCGTACTTCACCAGATCCTCGCGGATCACGCGCGCGAGTTCCTCCGGGCTGCTGCCGATCAGATGGGCGCCGGTGCCGCTGAATCGCTCGCGCATTTCCGGCAGTTGCACAATGCGCGCGAGTTCCGCATTCAGCCGCATCTGCAGGTCGCGCGGCAGGCCGGCGGGCGCAACGATTGCCGACCAGACCGCCACGTCGTAGCCCGGCAGGCCCGCCTCCGCCACCGTGGGCACCTGCGGCAGCACCGCGGCACGCTGGGCGCCGGTGACTGCGATCGCGCGCAACTGGCCGTTGCGGATGAACGCAAG
Source organism: Bordetella parapertussis (assembly GCA_945869935.1). Classification (GTDB taxonomy): domain Bacteria; phylum Pseudomonadota; class Gammaproteobacteria; order Burkholderiales; family SG8-39; genus CAMBSA01. Next base: position 4,507 of record CAMBSA010000085.1, read on the forward strand.
CGAAGACTGTATCGAGTCGATGATCAGCGGCACGGTACCGCCGACCACATCGGTGAGCGCGCTCGCGCTGCCCTTGTAGGGCACGCCGGCGAGCTTGATGCCTGCCGCCGTCTGCAGCACTTCGCCCGCGATCAGCGCCGGCATCGCGCCGTGCGCGTAGAACATTTTCCCGGGCGCCGCCTTCGCCTGCGCGAGAAGCTCGGCGAGGTTCTTCGCCTGAGCGGCGGGATTCACCGCGATCACCATCGGGTTGGTGTGGGTGAGGGTGATCGGCGTGAAGTCGCGCACCGGGTCGTAGGGAAGTTTCGGGTACAGCGCGGGATTCACCACCAGCGTGGTGTGCACGGTGAGCATCAGGGTGTGACCGTCGGGCGCGGCGCGTGCAGTAAGTTCCGCGCCGATCACGGTGTTGCCGCCCGGCCGGTTGTCGATCACCACCGGCTGCTTCCAGCTCTCGGACAGTTTCTGCCCGATCGAGCGCGCCACCAGATCCGAGCCGCCACCGGTGGTGAACGGCACGATCAGGCGGATCGGGCGTGACGGATAGGCATCCTGCGCCGCCGCCGGCAGCGCAGCCGCAAAGACAAAACCCGCCGCCAGGCACGCAACGCGGCGCATCAAGCGCTCTTCGATGCGCCGCGGATCGCCGTGCAATCCACCTCCCCCACCAGTCGCGGATCGACCAGCCCCTTGACGATGATCAGCGTGGAGCAGGGAAGCGGCTCCTGGAAGAATGCGGCGCGCGCACGGCCGAACGGGGCGCGCACGGCGATGTCGGTTATGTAGACGGTCATCTTCACCACGTCCGCCATCGTCGCGCCCGCCGCCGCGAGTTGCACCTTGACCTTGTTGAGCGCTGCCTTGCATTGCTCGTAGGCGTCGCCCCCCCCCGTGGGATTGAATTCCTTCCCGCCCGCGGTCATGCCGGCGAGAAAAATCTGGTCGCCGACCACGAGGCAGTTGGAGAAGATGCCGCCGGGCGGTTCCGGGTTGTCGGGGGTGGTGATTTTTCTGATGGCCATGTCGCCTCCGTGTAAGTGTGGTTGCTTCTAGAGAGTATCTGAACAAGGGGGCATCGCCCCCTTGTATATCCCCCACTCCAGAGGGATGCTCTGTTCGATTCGTCGCACAATTGGGACTTGATCAGAGCTTCCCTAGACCGAAATCGCCGCTTTCGCCCAGGGCATCGGTTTTTCCGCCGCCTTGAGCGCGCTCAGCTGCGCGATCGCCTCCTCGCGCATCCAGCGCCGCACCCGCGCGACGCCGACATCGTGGTCATACAGGAATTCGCGCTCGCAGGCATCCGGCTCGATGCCCTCGGCCACCACGCGATCCTGCTCCAGCACTTTCCAGTGCCGCGCCTCCAGCCGGTTGCGGTAGAGGAAACGCCAGACATTGCGCTGCCAGCCCTCCACCTTGCGGTTGCGAAAGAAAAAACAGGCGGTGGTGACCGGGTCGATCGGCACCGACATGAAGATGATGCCGAAATTGCCGCCCGGGCCGCCGGACTTCGGATACGGAATCTCCAGCCGCGCGTACATCGCGCCGGTGTCGCACCATTCGCTCCAGTCGAAGTTCACGTCGCGCTGGGTGATCTTCTCGAAGATGAAGCCGGTGTCGGTCTTGCGCACGCGGAACTTCGCCTGGATGTCGCCTGCCGCCATCGAGTGCGATTGCCTGTGCAGGAAGGCGCCGTGCATCGGGTCGAGGTTGTTGTCCACCATGTATCGATAGGGCGTGCGCCATTCGGTGTAGCAGAGGAAGGCGTCGTATTCGTCGGAGGCCAATTGCGGCGGCGGTTCGAACTTCACCGGTTCCGGATGCAGCGCGTCACCCACATAGATGAAAACCGCGCCCTTGAGTTCGGTGGATGGATAGGTTTTGACGGCCTTCTTGCCTTCGAGCGCGCAGCCGGGCGAACCCGGCACCGACACCACCGTGCCGTCGCCCGAGACTTCCACCCCGTGGTAGATGCAGGCAAGACGGTTGCCGAGGTGCCGTGCCGCCGACAGCGGCGCACCGCGATGCGGGCAGTGATCTTCCTGCACATGCAGGGTGCCGGCCGAGTCGCGCCAGAGCACGAGCTTCAGACCCAGACGGTACAGACCCACCGGCTTGTCGGTCACGAAGCGCGAGGGACACACCGGATGCCAGCGGTTGCGAAGCCCGATCCGTAGCAGAAGCTCGATATCGTCTTCCGACGCGGCGCTTGTGTTTGCGACAGCGGCACGGCTCACGACCTGCGGGTGGGCGGCCATGGTCATTTCGCCAGCCGGGCGACTTCCGACTCGAAGGAATCCGCGGTCCAGGGCGTACCGTCGGCCCTCTTCACGCCCTCCGCGTTCAAGCGCGCCACCAGCGGCTCGAGCTCCCACACGCCCGCCGCGAAGGCCGACTCGATCGCATCCGCGAGCAGGTTTTCGTAATCCGTCGGCGCGCGGTTCTGGATCTGGTTCGGCTCGTGGTAGAGCGGCGGTATGCGAGAGGGATCGGGGAAAATCATGGAATACAACTCCTAGCTCGATTTTGACATCGCTTTAACGCCAAGGCGCCAAGATAGCCAAGAACGCCAAGTTTGAAATCAAAGCCCGCTCGATGCGGGCTTTGCCGGGGTGGGAGGGGTAACGGGGAGGGCGGGGG
>CAMBSA010000086.1 GCA_945869935.1 Bordetella parapertussis
TCTTCATGACAGACTCGCTCATAGAGTTCCGGGGTTCCGGACAGCGCGTTGCCACAATTCGCAATTCAATTACAACGGCCGCTGACCGAATCAACTTGTCAAATTAATTTTAACATGTTGATTTCGACATGTGTCGCCACAGCGCAACATCACGGAGCGAATCGCCCGAGCGGGAAGTAATCCGACGGCACTGCCTTGACAACTATCGGACGGGAAAGGATAATTCTCACCCTTTGGCGAATTAGCTCAGTCGGTTAGAGCGACGGAATCATAATCCGCAGGTCCGGGGTTCGAATCCCTGATTCGCCACCATTTATTCAAAGGGTTGGTGCAGAAGCAAGCGCTAACCTTGGTCGCCGGTCCGAAAAGTCCGGCTCCGATCGCATGCCAACCCGTGCGCCGCACCCGCGGCGTGCCCAGCCGGATCCGGGTGCGGATTTCACTGCACGACGGAATCGCCGAGTTCAGTGCCATGCGTCAATCCCTTCGCCGAACCCCTCGCCGAACCCTCCTCCCCTGCCAGCCTCTCTTTCCGGTTCTATCGCGCATGTTCGGCACGATCCTCGCGGTCGTCCTGCTTGCCGCAAGCGCGCACGCGCAGCTTCGAACGATCCCCGACGAAGCGCTTCGCGGGACGATCCGGCACCTGCGGGAAATGCTGGTCGAGATCAACGGGCGGGAGGTGCTGCTTTCGCCGTCCGCCACCATTCGCGATTCACTCAACCTGATCATCGTGCCCTCGGCGCTTCCCGCGGGTGGCGCCGAAGCGGACTACCTGATCGGCGCGGACGGCCAGGTCCTGCGTATCTGGCTGATCACGCCCGAGGAAGCGGCACGGCCAAGACAAAGGTCGTTCCCGCTTTTCAGGTGAAACCCTCGTGAGTGCCGTCCCGCCCCGCCCCAAGGTCTTCATCCGCACCTTCGGTTGCCAGATGAACGAGTACGACTCGGACAAGATGGCCGATGTGCTCGCCGCATCCGGCGGCTACGAGTCCGTGGCACGACCCGAGGAAGCCGACTTGATACTTTTCAATACCTGCTCGGTTCGCGACAAGGCTCAGGAAAAGGTGTTCAGCGACCTCGGACGCGTACGCGAGCTGAAGCTGCAACGCCCCGACCTGCTGATCGGCGTCGGCGGTTGCGTGGCAAGCCAGGAGGGCGCGGCCATCGTAAAACGTGCGCCCTACGTCGATCTCGTGTTCGGACCCCAGACGCTGCATCGGCTGCCCGAACTTCTCGCCGCCCGGCGTGCCACCGGGCGATCGCAGGTGGACATCAGCTTTCCCGAAATCGAGAAGTTCGACAACCTGCCGCCCCCGCGGGTGAGCGGCCCCGCGGCCTCCGTGTCCATCATGGAAGGCTGCAGCAAGTACTGCAGCTTCTGCGTCGTGCCCTATACCCGTGGCGAAGAGATCTCCCGTCCGCTCGAGGATGTTCTGGTCGAAATCGCCGATCTCGCCGACCAGGGCGTGCGCGAAGTCACGCTGCTTGGCCAGAACGTCAACGCCTACCGCGGCAAGCTGGGTGGCGGCACGGGCGATGCAGGCATCGCCGACTTCGCGATGCTGCTGGAACATGTGGCGGAAATTCCCGGCATCGCCCGCATCCGTTACAGCACCTCGCATCCGCGGGAATTCAGCCAGCGCCTGATCGACCTGCACGCACGCCTGCCCATGCTTGGCTCGCACGTGCACCTGCCGGTGCAATCGGGCTCCGACCGCGTGCTCGCAGCAATGAAACGCGGCTACACCGCACTCGAATACAAGGCGATCATCCGCAGGCTGCGCACGGCTCGCCCGGACGTCTGCGTCAGTTCGGACTTCATCGTCGGATTTCCCGGGGAAACCGAAGCCGATTTCGCGGCAACGCTGCGCTTCGCGGAAGAAATCGGGTTCGACGGGTCCTACTGCTTTATTTATTCGCGGCGCCCGGGCACGCCCGCGTCAGACCTGGCAGACGACACGCCCCACGAACTGAAACTGCAACGCCTGGCGCGGCTTCAGACCCTGGTTGATGCGAATGCCGCGGCGATCAGCAGGAGCATGGTCGGCAGTGACCAGCTTGTCCTCATCGATGGCGCCTCGAATCGAAACGCCGCGGAAATCACCGGCAGGACAGACAACAACCGCGTGGTCAATTTCCCCGGAAACACTGCCTCGATCGGCGAATTCGCCAACATAAGAATTACCGCGGCGGCGTCACATTCGCTGCGCGGCGAAAGGATAACGGATCGTGCCGATCTCGCCGCAGGTTGACGCATTGACATGGCGCGACACCCGGCACTTGCCAACGTCATTGAAATGATGACAGACTAGGCCCCCTCCAGTGGCATCGGTTCACCTCCCTTTTTGAAACCCAATCCGGTCGAACTCCGGCTCACGCCGGTCGACAATCAGCGCCTCGCCAACCTGTGCGGCGTGCTCGACGAAAATCTCAGACAGATCGAGACAGCGCTTGACGTCTCGATTGCGCGTCGTGGCGAACGGTTTACGCTGCGCGGGGAGATCGATCGCACATCGCGTGCGTCCCGCGCGCTGCAGCGCTTCTACCTGGACGCCGAACGGCCGCTGAGCGTGGATGACATCCAGCTCGCGCTGATCGAGTTGCGCCGCCCCGCGGAGCCCGCGCGCACCAGTGACGAGCCGGAGCTCGCCACCCGCAAGGCCGACCTGCGCGGCCGCACCGCGAACCAGCGCGAATATATTCGCAACATCCTGTCGCACGACCTGACCTTTGGCGTCGGGCCGGCGGGCACGGGCAAGACCTATCTCGCGGTTGCGTGCGCGGTGGATGCGCTTGAGCGCGACACGGTCAAGCGCATCGTGCTGGTGCGCCCTGCGGTGGAAGCGGGCGAACGACTCGGCTTTCTCCCGGGCGATCTCGCCCAGAAGGTCGACCCGTATCTGCGCCCGCTGTACGACGCGCTCTACGACCTGATGGGCTTTGACCGCGTGCAGAAACTGTTCGAGCGGGGCGCGATCGAACTCGCGCCGCTTGCCTACATGCGCGGCAGAACGCTCAATCACGCCTTCGTGATTCTCGACGAGGCGCAGAACACCACGCCCGAGCAGATGAAGATGTTCCTCACGCGTATCGGTTTCGGCGCGAAGGCAGTCGTCAACGGCGATGTGACGCAGGTCGACCTTCCCCGCGGCCACGCGAGCGGCCTGGCGCAGGCGCGCACCGTGCTCGATGGCATACGCGGCATCGCATTCACCCACTTTGTTTCTGAAGACATCGTCCGGCATCCGCTGGTGCAGCGAATCGTGGACGCCTACGACCGGGCGAAGACATGACCGGCCCTGCACAGGTCGAGATCCAGCGGGCCACGCGCGCGGCAAATCTCCCGTCCGATCTGCAGTTCCGCCGCTGGGCGAAGGCCGCCCACGCAGGGTCGCTCGATATCACGGTGCGCATCGTCGGCACGCGCGAGGGGCATGAACTGAATCTGCGCTTTCGCGGCAAGGACTACCCAACCAACGTGCTCACTTTTGTCTATGACGGCGCCGCATCAACGCTTCGCGGAGACATCGTTCTTTGCGCGCCGGTGGTCCGCCGCGAAGCCTTCTCGCAAGACAGTTCGCTCGATGCCCATTACGCGCACCTTCTGGTGCACGGCATCCTGCACCTGTCGGGCCACGACCACGAGGCAGACGCGGAAGCGGTGCGCATGGAGCGCGCCGAACGCCGCATCCTTGCCCGCCTTGGCTACGCGGATCCGTACGCGATCGAAGCATTGAAGGCGGCATGAGCGAGAAGCCCACTTTGCTCGAGCGCCTGTCGGCGCTGATCATGCGCGAGCCCGAGGACCGCGAGCAACTGCTCACGCTACTGCATTCCGCGCACGATCGAAACCTGCTCGATGCGGATGCGCTGTCGATGATCGAGGGCGTGATGCAGGTCTCGGAGATGCAGGTCCGCCACATCATGGTGCCGCGCGCACAGATGGATGTGATCGACATCAACGAGACGCCCGACCGCTTCATCCCGCACGTGATCGCCACCGCGCACTCTCGCTTCCCGGTGGTCGATCGCAATCCGGACGACGTGATCGGCGTGCTGCTTGCAAAGGACCTGCTGCGCTACTACGCGGGCGAGGAAGAATTCAATGTGCGGGAAATGCTTCGCCCCGCGGTGTTCGTGCCGCAGTCCAAGCCACTCAACGTGCTGCTTCGCGAATTCCGCGCCAATCGCAATCACATGGCGATCGTGGTCGACGAGTACGGCGGCGTGGCGGGACTGATCTCGATCGAGGATGTGCTGGAGCAGATCGTCGGCGACATCGAGGACGAATACGACTTCGACGAGGCGTCCGACAACCTGCTGCGCGAGTCCCCCACACAGTTCCGCGTCAAGGCGCACACCGAGATCGGTGATTTCAACGAAGCGCTCGGCTCGGAGTTCGAGACCGACGGCTATGACACGGTGGGAGGACTCGTGATCGACCGTTTCGGACGCCTGCCCAAGCGGGGCGAGTCGGTCACGATCGAGGGCCTGCGCTTTACCGTGCTGCGCGCCGACAGCCGCCGCCTGCACCTGCTGCAGGTCCAGAAGCTCCCCGGAAAGCATTGAACACGCCGGAAGGCGCATCGTCATGAGCACTGCCCTCAAGGCCGCGCGATTCGCCGCCGGTCGCGCTGCAATGCCGGTCGTGTTTGTTCTGGGCGCAATTGCCGTTGCGGGATTCGAGCCGATAGGCCTCTCGCTGCTGTCACCCCTGACGCTTACAGCGCTGTTCTGCCTTCTTGCAGTCGCCGAGAATCCGCGGCGCGCGGCGCTGCTCGGCTTTCTCTGGGGCCTCGGTCATTTTCTCACCGGCGTGTCCTGGGTGTACGTCAGCCTGCATGTATATGGCCAGATGCCCGCGCCTGTCGCGGCACTCGCAACGATCGCGTTCTGCGCCTATCTCGCGCTCTTTCCGGCGCTGGCCGGATCACTTTGCGCGCGATTCGGGGCAGCGCCGCCCGCGCTACGCGCCGCCATCCTTCTGCCTTCGTTCTGGGTGCTGGGCGAATGGCTGCGAAGCTGGCTGCTCACCGGGTTCCCATGGCTCGCGACCGGCTATTCGCAGACCGACACGCCGCTCGCGGGATTTGCGCCGCTCGCCGGCCTCTACGGTGTATCGCTCGCCACAGCGATATCGGCAGGGCTGCTCGCAGCAGCGATTCTCGCCAGGGAAACATCGCGTCGCCTCGCCTGCATCGGCGCGATCGTGATTGTTGTCGCGGGCGGAGCCATGCTTCGCAGCACAGCCTGGACCGTGCCCGAAGGAGACCCGCTCGATGTCGCGCTTGTCCAGGGCAATGTCCCGCAGAACCTGAAGTTTGACCCGGTGCGTTACCGGGAAACCCTTGCGTCCTATGCGAGGCTCGTCGAATCCAGCAAGGCAAAGTTGATCGTCCTGCCCGAAACCGCGATTCCACGCCTGCTCGACAGCGTGGACCCGCGCTACCTCGACCGCCTCGCCGAGCATGCCTACGCGCTGCAGGGCGACCTGTTGCTCGGTGCACCGTTTCGCGTCCGCGAAGGCAATTACTACAACGGCGTGGTCAATCTTGGCGCCACCGCCACGCAGTTCTACGCGAAGCGCCATCTCGTTCCGCTTGGGGAATTCGTGCCGGCAGAGTTTGCGTGGATCGTCGCCCTGATGCAGATGCCGTTGTCGGACTTCTCCCGAGGCGGAGACACGCAGGCGCCAATGCGCGCGGCCGGCGTGAAAGTCGCGCTCACCGTCTGCTACGAGGACGCTTTTGGCGAAGAGCTGATCGCACAGCTTCCCGAGGCCACGGTGCTAGCCAACCTGTCGAACGTCGCGTGGTTCGGGGACTCGCTTGCGCCCGACCAGCACCTGCAGATTTCACGCATGCGCTCGATCGAGACCGGGCGCCCCATGGTGCGTGCAACAAACACAGGCGCCACCGCTGCGATCGACGAGCGCGGCCGCGTGATCGCCCGCCTGCCGCCCTTCGCCGAAGGCGTGCTGCACGCAAAAGTACAACCGTTCATGGGCGCGACACCCTATGTGCGATTAGGCAACGCCCCCGCGCTTGCGGCCGCGGCCCTGCTTGCGCTCGCCGCGATCCTGTTCACTCGCGCGCGCAGCCGTGCTGCAAGGCAAAGCCTGTAAAATTCCGGTTTGCAGTTCACTCCTTGCAGAACACCCGCCTCGACATGATCACCTTCCAGCAACTCATTCTCAGGCTCCAGCAATTCTGGAGCGAGCGTGGCTGCGCGCTTCTTCAGCCCTACGACCTCGAAGTCGGCGCAGGCACCTCGCACACCGCCACCTTTCTGCGCTCGATCGGGCCCGAGCCCTGGCGCGCGGCGTATGTGCAGCCTTCGCGTCGCCCGAAAGACGGGCGTTACGGGGAGAATCCGAACCGCCTGCAGCACTACTACCAGTATCAGGTGGTGCTCAAGCCCTCGCCGCCGGACATCCTCGACCTTTACATCGCCTCGCTCGAAGCCATAGGCATCAAGCCGGGCGAACACGACATCCGCTTTGTCGAGGACGACTGGGAAAACCCGACGCTTGGCGCCTGGGGTCTTGGCTGGGAAGTCTGGCTCAACGGCATGGAGATCACCCAGTTCACCTATTTCCAGCAGGTGGCGGGCATCGACTGCAAGCCGATCATGGGCGAGATCACCTATGGACTCGAGCGGCTGGCGATGTACCTGCAGGGCGTGCAGACCGTGTATGACCTGGAATGGATGCCCGGGCTCACGTACCGCGACGTCTATCACCAGAACGAGGTGGAGCAGTCCACCTACAACTTCGAGCATTCCAACGCGCCTATGCTGTTCGAACACTTCGGACACTATGAATCCGAGGCGAAGCGCCTGATGGAGTCGCAACTCGCGCTGCCCGCCTACGAGATGGTGCTCAAGGCGGCACATGCCTTCAACCTGCTTGATGCACGTGGCGCCATTTCGGTAACCGAGCGGGCCGGCTATATCGGCCGCATCCGCACACTGGCACGCGCGGTGGGCCAGGCCTATTTCGAGTCACGCGAACGCCTCGGCTTTCCGATGCTCAAGCGCGCGGAGGCTGCATGAGCACCGCGCCGCTGCTGGTGGAACTGTTCACCGAGGAGCTTCCGCC
>CAMBSA010000087.1 GCA_945869935.1 Bordetella parapertussis
GCAAGGTGCCCGGACGTCCCGTTGCCCGCGGACGAGTAGGTGAGCTTGCCCGGATTCTCGCGGGCGAGTTTCACCAGGTCCTGCAATGACTTCACCGGTGATGCGGCGATGACCACCAGAAGATTGGGCGCCGCCGCGAGCATCGCCACCGGTGGCACATCACGCATCGGGTCGTACTTCAGGTCCCGGAACAGATGCGGGCCCACGGAATGCGTGGGGGCCCCGCTCATGAGCAGCGTGTAGCCGTCGGCCAGCGCCCGTGCCGCCATCTCGGAACCGAGATGGCCGCCCGCGCCGGCGCGATTGTCGAAAATGAAGGTCTGGCCGAGCAGCGGCGTCAGCCGCTCGCCCATCAGCCGGGCGAGGATGTCGGCGGTGCCGCCTGCACCCGAGGCGACGATCACCCGGATCGGCTTGGACGGCCAGGCCTGCGCTTGCGCGGGACGCGATACCAGCGTGGCCGATACAAGAGTGAAAGCGAGCCCCAGGACAAGGATTGCAGGACGCCGGAATGCCTTGTTGATTGCGTTCATCCGCGCCTCCCGGTCAGTCGAGTTTCACGCCGACGTTCTTGATCCGCTCCGCGTACATCTCGCGGTTGGTTTTCAGGAACGCGTTGAACTGGTCCGGCCGCATGATCAGCGGCTCGAGACCGACGCCGCTGATGAACTTCTCGTCGAACGCCTTTTCGATGACGATCTTGTTCACGTCGGTCGCCACCTTGTCGATGACGGTGCGCGGTGTCGCAGCGGGTGCGACGAGGCCGAACCAGGCGCGTGACACGAAACCGGGGGCGCCGGATTCGATAAAGGTCGGCACGTTCGGCAGCACGGTCGAGCGGGTGTCACCCGCATGTGCGATTGCCTTGAGTTTGCCGGAGCGAAGCAGCGTCAGCGCGGGCGCAACGCCGGAGAGGGCGACGTCGATCTGTCCGGCCAGCACCGCAGGAATCACTTCCGCGATGCCCTTGTACGGCACATGCAGCATCTTGATGCCGGTGATGCGCATGAAGGCTTCGGTATCGATATGGGTCGAACTGCCCGGGCCGAAGGTGCCGTAGGTGATCGTGCCCGGCTTGGCCTTCGCCATTGCGATCAGTTCCTGCAGGTTGTTGGCCGGGAACGACGGGCTGGCAACCAGTGCGCTCGGCACGCCGACCAGGTTGATCACGCCGGTGAAATCCTTCACCGGGTCGTAGGGCAGCTTGCTGTAGAGGTACTGGTTGGAGGACAGTGCGGCATCGGTCGCCATGTACAGGGTGTAGCCGTCCGCGGGCGACTTCGCCACGGCTTCGGAGGCGATGATGGTGTTGGCGCCCGGGCGATTCTCCGCGATCACCGTATGGCCCCAGACCCGGGAGAGTTCCTGACCGAGTCCGCGGATCAGCACGTCCGACAGTCCGCCCGCGGGGAACGGGATGATGATCTTCACCGGCTTGGACGGGAAGGCTTGCGCCGCCGCGCCACTTGCAAACAGCGCGAACGACAGCGATGCGAGTACGGTCCTGATCTTGCGATGATTCATGCGAGTCTCCTTTGGATCTGTTGGGGGTGCCTTACGACACCTGGCGGTCGCGTCCGACCCAGAAGGGCTCGCGCATTTTCTTCTTGTCGATCTTGTTGGTGCTGAGAATCCGCGGAAGCGCGGGCATGACTTCCACGCTCTTGGGCTTCTTGTAGCTCGCGATCGAGGCGCGGCAATGTTCGATCAGCTCCGCCTCGGTCGCGCTCGCGCCCGGCTTGAACGAAACGAAGGCCTTTACCGATTCGCCCCACTTCGGATCGGGCACGCCGATCACCGCGGCTTCGGCTACCGCGGGATGCAGGAGCAGGGTCTCCTCGACCTCGCGCGAATAAATGTTCTCGCCGCCGGAGATGATCATGTCCTTCTTGCGGTCGGCAATGAACAGGTAGTGGTCTTCGTCGAAGTAGCCCATGTCGCCGGTGTGCATCCATGTGTCGCCGATCGCGGCTTGGGTGGCTTCCGGATTGCGCCAGTAGCCCTTCATCAGAAACTTGGAACGTCCCCAGACTTCGCCGATTTCGCCGATATCGCAATCGGTGCCGTCAGGTCGCACCACGCGGATTTCGGAGCCGAACATCGGCTGGCCCGCGGAGGCGAGGCGCCCGGTTTCCTTGGGTGTGCCTTCGAGATGGTGCTGGTGTTTCAGCAGCGCGGTGGCCGCGCCGCCTTCGCTCATGCCGTAGATCTGCATGAAGATCTTGCCGAACACCGCATTGGCCCGGCGCGACAGCGCCACCGACATCGGCGCGGAGGCGTAGCAGACCGTGTGCAGGCTGGAGACGTCGATCGGGGTCTTCTCCTGGACCTCGAGCATCATCTGGATCATGGTCGGTGCCAGGTGCGCAGAGGTCACGCGATGCTTCTGCACGCTCTCGAGGATCACCTTCGCATCGAAGGCGCGGTGCAGCACGATGGTCGCACCGACCGAGAAATAGGTGAGCAGCTCGGTGGTGCCGCCGATGTGATAGAAGGGCATCACGATAAGCATCCGGTCGATCTGCTGCGCGCCGCTCACGGTGGCTTGCAAGCGGGCCTGCTCCAGCTGTCCGCTGTTGTGCAGCATCACCCCCTTGGGCCGCCCGGTGGTGCCGGAGGTGTAGATCAGGAACACGATGTCGTCTTCGTTCGCGCGAAGCGCGGGTGCCGTGTCGGCGGCGGCCATCAGGATCGCGTCATAGCTCTCGGCCCCGAATTTCTTCGCGTCGCCCGGCGCGGCTTCGATACAGATCAGGCGCGTGTTCTTCGGCAGATAAGCACGAAGTTCAGCTGCGCGGTCGGCGTATTCCGACTCGAACACGAACACCGCAGGCTCGCAGTCGGTGAGGATCTGCGCCTGCTCGGGCGCAGCGAGCCGGTAGTTGATGCCCACCGCGATGAATCCGGAAATGCCGGACGCGCCGTGGAGTTCGACGTACTCGGGGCAGTTCTGCGACAGGATCGCGATCCTGTCCGTGCGCTTCAGGCCGCCCGCGGCCAGGGCGTTCGCGAGGCGTTTCGAGCGGCTGTAGTACTCGCCGTAGGTAATCGTCCGCTCGCCGTAGATGATCGCCGGATGGTCGCGGCAGCTCAGCGCGTTGTGCCGGTACAGGTCGTCGAGAATCATGCCGCGGCTCCCGGGGTCGCAAGACGCACCATCGTGCCGACGATGCCTTCCTGCACCGCCTTGCCGGCCTGGTTGATCACCTTCATGCGCCGCTCGATGATCGCGCGCTTGCCGTCCGAGGTGACGCGCTTGGATTCGATGATGGTCTCTATATGGATGGTGTCCCCCACGGTGAGCGGTCCGCGGTAGGTCCATTCGCGCAGGCCGGTTGCGCCGATCACCGGGTCGGCGAATTCGGGCATGTGGGTGGACATGCCGGCGGCGAGCAGGATGCCGAAGGGGCCATGGAGAATGCGCTTGCCCATCGGCGTGGTTTTGGCGAATTCCTCGTCGGCATGGATCGGGTGCCAGTCGCCTGTGAGCATGCAGGAGAGCGACAGGTCGGTCTCGGTGAGCGTGCGACCGTGGCTTTTGTAGGTGGCGCCGATTTCGAGGTCATTGAAAGCGATCGGGTTCATGGAAGTCCTTTAAGCGAGGTGCGGGCGGCGGCCGTTTCGCCATCTGCGCGCGAGTTCGAGTCCGTCATTGTGGTGCATACGCGCGGATCATGGACATGTGAGATGTCGGACCGTGGCGGTTCGCGGCAAGCGGTTCCGGTCCGGGCTGCCAGCCCAGGCACGTCAGCATACGGCCCTGCGAACATCAGGCAATCCGTTGATTTACGAATCAATTCACGCGTGGCTGATCAGGGCGGTTATTCTGCGCATGGGACTCTACCTGCCGAGCCGCCGTGTGACAAGACAAGAGAATCCGCCGTTGGGGGAGTCCGATTGATTCTCCAATCAATCCCTTGCCTCGAGTTCCGCGGCCTGCCTAGACTCCGCTCCCCTGCCCGGGGTGTGTGAGGATCGTTCTGATCGACACGTCCCTGCAAAGAAGGAGGAGGAATCCAGTCCATGTCCGACAAGCCCCTGCTGTTCTCGCCCTTTCGCATGCGCGAGCTCGAACTGCCCAACCGCATCGCTTTCGGCCCGATGTGCCAGTACGACGCGATCGACGGCGTGGCGAGTGACTGGCACCTGATGCATCTGGGCAATATGGCGATGTCCGGAGTGGGCCTGGTGATCGCCGAGGCCTGTGCGGTCGAGCCGCAGGGCCGGATCTCGAATCTCTGCCTCGGGCTGTATTCGGACAAGTGCGAAACCGAGCTCAAGCGTGTCGTGGACTTTTGCAAAAACTACGGCAACGCGAAATTCGGCGTGCAGCTTGCGCACGCCGGCCGCAAAGGCGCGGTGACCGCATCCTTCATGGTGCGGCGGCCGCTTACCAAGGAGGAGGGCTGGTGGCAGCCCGAGGGGCCTTCGTTCATCGATGACGGCATCCATTCGCCACCGGCGGTTCTTGATCAAGAGCGCATCGAACGCATCAAGCGCGCCTGGGTGGACTCCACTCGCCGTGCTGATCGTATTGGTGTCGACCTGATCGAACTGCATTTTGCGCACGGTTACCTGATCAATCAGTTCCTCAGTCCGCTCACCAACTTTCGCGACGATGAATACGGTGGCACGCGCGAGAAGCGCATGCGCCTCGCGCTCGAAATCTACGACCTGTGCCGTGCCGTTTGGCCGGCTCACAAGCCGATGGGTGTGCGCATCTCCGCAGTGGACTGGGTCGAAGGCGGCTGGGACATCGAGGACTCCGTGGCCTTCGCCAAGGAACTCCATGCCCGCGGCTGCGACTACATCTGCACCAGCAGCGGCGGAGTCACGATGAAGCAGAAGATCGTCTCCGGACCCGGCTACCAGGTCCCGTTCGCGCATCGCGTGCGAGAAGGATCAGGCATCGCCACCATGGCGATCGGTCAGATCACCGAGCCGAAGCAGGCCGAGGAAATTCTTGCAAGCGGCAAGGCCGACATGATCGGCATGGTCAGGCGCCTCACCTACAACCCGCGCTGGCCCTGGCATGCGGCGGTCGAACTCGGTGTGCATGTCGACTACCCGAAGCGCTACCGAAGCTGCCATCCGGCGGTCGGACCGGCGCTCAAGTTCGCGGAATCGAAAGAGCAGACCGAGGCACTACAGAAATTGTGGGGCCTCAATCAGCAGGCCGCCGAGAAATCGGGCGCAGGCAGCTAGACCCCCGAGAATATGAAAAAAGCGCGGGAGGGAATTCCCTCCCATTTTGTTCAGCACCCGTAAGATTCACAGCAGTCGACAACGAGGAGACAACAATGAGCTACAACTTTGAGACGGTGAAGGTAGAGATCGCGGACAAGGTGGCGAAAGTCATTCTGAACCGCCCCGAGAAAAAGAACGCGATGAGCCCGCAGATGCACCGCGACATGACCGCGGCGCTCGACCAACTGCGCTATGACGATGACGTGAAGGTTCTGGTGATCACAGGCGCTGGCAACTCCTTCTGCGCCGGCATGGACCTGAAGGGCTTCTTCAACGACCTCAAGGGCAAGGATCCGGCCGAATACGACCGCATCACCCGCATGGCCACCGAATGGCGCGGCCGCACGATGCGCTACTTCCCGAAGCCCACGATCGCGATGATCAACGGTTTCGTTTTCGGCGGTGGCTTCTCTGTGGTCGAAGGTTGCGATCTCGCAATTGCAGCGGACGAAGCGACCTTTGGCCTGTCCGAAATCAATTTCGGCATGTTCCCCGGAGGCGCGGTATCCAAGTCGCTCGCCAACACCATGCATTCGCGCGACGCGCTTTTCTACGGCATGACCGGCCGCACCTTCAACGGCAAGAAGGCCGCCGAGATGAAGTTCGTGAACTACTCGGTGCCGCTTGCGCAGCTCGAAGCCGAGACCATGACCGTTGCCAGGGAAATCGCGGGCAAGGAACTCTCGGCACTGCGCGCGACCAAGGACGGCTACCGCTTCTCGCTCGAGATGACCTGGGAAGCCTCGATGAGCTACACCGCCGCCAAGGAGCAGGAAGTGTTCATGGCACAGAAGGGCGGCTGGCTCGAGAGCGGCATCGGCAATTTCCTCAAGGGCGACTACAAGCCGGGCCTGGGCGACCAGGGCGCCGAAAAGAAGAAGTAAAAGTCAATCACCGCGGGAGGGCGACGTACCGCGTTAGTTGAATTTCCGGGCCCGGGCAGATGCAATGCCCGGGCCTTCGCATCTTCTAGGAGTGTTCCCATGGATTTCGAATTCACCACCGAACAGAACATGCTTCGCGACAGCATCGCGAAGATGATGGACAGGGTCGCAACGCCCGAATACATCCGCCGGCTCGACCGCGAACAGGCCTATCCCTACGAGCTATATGACGCGTGGATCGAGATGGGCCTGCTGCGCATGTGCTTTCCCGAGGAGTACGGCGGCCTCGGCGGCAGCGTCATGGACATGGTGGTCATCGCGGAGGAGCTCTCGCGCAAGAGCTTCGACTTTTTCACCGCGTTCGGTGGCAGCGTGTTCAACGGCCTGAACCTGGTGAACAAGGGTACCGAGGAGCAGAAGCAGTACTGGATTCCGAAACTGCTCGCCGGGGAGATCCGGCTGTCGATCTCGATGTCCGAGCCGGACGCGGGTTCCGATATCGGCGCGATGCGCACGACGGCCAAGCGCGACGGCGACGACTGGGTGATCAACGGCCAGAAGATCTGGGCCACCGGCGCGGGCGCGAAGAACAATGTCATCTGCTGCTACACCAAGACCGATACCTCGGTGCACTACAGGAAAGGCATGTCGCTGTTCCTGATCGACAACGATGCGCCGGGCGTCACCTTGCGCAAGCTCGACATGCTCGGGCGGCGCTGCGTGGGCACCTACGAGATTTTTTTCGACAACGTGCGCGTGCCGGCCGACCGCCTCGTGGGCGGCGAGAACAAGGGCTGGGAAGTGGTGCTCGCGGGACTTCAGGTCGAGCGCATTACTTCTACCGCCGGCTATTCGGGCGGAGCCCAGGCGGTGGTGGATCTCGCGCTCCAGTACGCGAAGGACCGCAAGCAGTTCG
>CAMBSA010000088.1 GCA_945869935.1 Bordetella parapertussis
ACAACGCAGCCGCCACCGACTCCTGCATCACTTCGCCGAGTTTGCCGGTACGCTGGACCTTGCCCTTGCCGGGAAGCACCACCGCCTCGATCGTCAGCAGTTCGCCGCCGACCTCGGTCCAGGCAAGTCCGGTGACCTGCCCCACCTGGTTGGTCTTCTCTGCTATTCCGAAGCTGTACTTGCGAACGCCGAGGAATTTGTCCAGATTGCGCGCGCTCACCGAGAAACGCTTGTTGGTGTCCCCCTTGGTGACCAGCATCTTCACCGCCTTGCGGCAGATCTTGGACAGTTCGCGCTCGAGGCTGCGCACGCCCGCTTCACGGGTGTAGTAGCGGATGATGTCGCGAAGGCCGCTTTCGGCCACCGTAAGTTCGTCCTTCTTGAGCCCGTTGTTTTTCATCTGCTTGGGCAGAAGGTACTTTTGCGCGATGTTGACCTTCTCGTCCTCGGTGTAACCCGAGAGACGGATCACCTCCATCCGGTCGAGCAGCGCCATCGGGATGTTGAGCGTGTTTGCCGTGGCGACGAACATCACCTCCGAGAGGTCGTATTCGACTTCGACGTAGTGGTCGACAAAGGTGTGGTTCTGCTCCGGGTCGAGCACTTCGAGCAGCGCCGACGCGGGGTCGCCGCGGAAGTCCATGCCCATCTTGTCGACCTCGTCGAGCAGGAACAAGGGATTGCGCACCGCAACCTTGGTCATGTTCTGCAGGATCTTGCCCGGCATCGAACCGATGTAGGTGCGGCGATGGCCGCGGATCTCCGCCTCGTCACGCACCCCGCCGAGCGACATGCGCACAAACTTGCGGTTGGTCGCCTTCGCGATCGACTGGCCAAGCGAGGTCTTGCCGACGCCGGGAGGCCCGACGAGGCACAGGATCGGCGCCTTCATCTGTTCGACGCGACTCTGCACCGCGAGATACTCGAGGATTCGTTCCTTGACCTTCTCCAGACCGTAGTGATCGGTGTCGAGCATGCGCTCGGCCTCTAGCATGTCCTTGGAAATCTTGGTCTTCTTCTTCCAGGGAAGATTGACCAGCACGTCGATGTAATTGCGTACCACCGTGGCCTCGGCCGACATCGGCGACATCAGGCGCAGCTTCTTGACTTCGGCATCGACCTTCTTGCGCGCGTCGCGGGGCATGCGTGCCTTCTGCACCTTCTTCTCGAGTTCCTCGAGGTCGGCACCGTCTTCGCCCTCGCCGAGTTCCTTCTGTATCGCCTTGACCTGCTCGTTCAGGTAGTACTCTCGCTGGCTCTTTTCCATCTGGCGCTTGACCCGGCCGCGAATGCGTTTTTCAACCTGGAGGATGTCGATCTCGGTCTCGAGCTGCGACAGCAGATGCTCGAGCCGCTGCTTGACGTCAAACATCTCGAGCACCTGCTGCTTCTGCTCGAGTTTCAGCGGCAGATGCGCCGCGATCGTGTCGGCAAGGCGGCCTGCTTCCTCGATACCCGCGAGCGAAGTCAGGATCTCGGGCGGAATCTTCTTGTTGAGCTTGACGTACTGGTCGAACTGCGCGATCAGCGCACGGCGCATCGCCTCGACCTCGGTGTTCTCGCCGCTGTCCACCGGAACCGGATTCGCATCGGCGTTGTAATGGGTGCGCGCGTCGCTGATGCCCTGAATACGGGCGCGCTGGCTGCCTTCGACCAGCACCTTCACCGTGCCGTCGGGAAGCTTGAGCATCTGCAGAATGTTTGCGATGCAGCCGATCTTGTACATGTCCTCGGCAGCGGGCTCATCCTTGGCTGCGGTTTTCTGCGCGACGAGCAGGATCGACTTGCCCGCTTCCATCGCGATTTCCATTGCCTTGATCGACTTCGGGCGTCCCACGAACAACGGGATCACCATGTGAGGAAATACCACCACGTCCCGCAATGGCAGCAGCGGGAACTGGATCAGATCTTCCGGGTATTCAATGGTGCTGGCCATGGCATTTCCAAAGGTTTGAGTATCGGAATGAACTTGGGGACGTTTCGCCGCAAATCAAGCAAAAACCGCGAATAAATACCCCGGTGCTCCCGGAGCGACGGGAAAAAGCAGATTCCCGCCCTAACCTGCGCAAAAGAGCTGCGCAGGGTGCAACTCAGGCCGTACCGGCCACGCGGGGCTGGTCGGCGTAAATGAGCAGCGGCTTGCCGTCGCCGGTGACGGTGGACTCGTCCACGACCACCTTGGAGACGTTCTCGAGCGCAGGCAGGTCGTACATGGTGTCGAGCAGGACATGCTCGAGGATGGAACGCAGACCGCGCGCTCCGGTCTTGCGCGCAAGCGCTTTTTTCGCGATCGCGAGCAGGCCGGCCTGACGGACCTCGAGCTCTGCCCCTTCCATCGCGAACAGCTTCTGGTACTGCTTGATCAGCGCGTTCTTCGGCGCGGTGAGTATCTCGATCAACGCTGGCTCATCGAGCTCGCCGAGCGTCGCTACCACCGGCAGACGGCCAACGAATTCCGGGATCAGACCGAACTTGATCAGATCCTCGGGCTCGACCATCTGCAGCAGCTCGCTTACTTCCTTCGAGCTGGTCATGCTCTTCACGTCCGCGCCGAAGCCGATGCCGCTCTTCTCGGTACGATTGCGCACGACCTTCTCCAGTCCGTCGAATGCGCCGCCGCAGATAAAGAGGATGTTTGTGGTGTCCACCTGGACGAAATCCTGGTTCGGATGCTTGCGCCCGCCCTGCGGCGGCACCGACGCCGTGGTTCCCTCGATCAGCTTCAGCAGCGCCTGTTGCACGCCCTCGCCCGAGACATCGCGGGTGATCGACGGGTTGTCGGACTTGCGCGAGATCTTGTCGATCTCGTCAATGTAGACGATGCCGCGCTTGGCCTTGTCCACGTCGTAGTCACAGTTCTGCAGCAGCTTCTGAATGATGTTCTCGACATCCTCGCCGACATAGCCGGCTTCGGTCAGCGTGGTCGCATCCGCGATCACGAACGGGACGTTGAGCAGCCGCGCAAGCGTCTGCGCAAGCAGCGTCTTGCCCGAACCGGTCGGGCCGACAAGCAGGATGTTGGACTTCGCAAGTTCGACCTCGTCGCTCTTGGACAGGTGCTTGAGCCGCTTGTAGTGGTTGTAGACCGCGACCGAAAGAATCTTCTTGGCGTTCTCCTGCCCGATCACGTACTCGTCGAGGATCTTGCAGATCTCACGCGGTGTCGGCAGGTCCGACTTGACCGTCTTGCCGCCCTTGTCAGCCGCGTTTTCCTCGCGAATGATGTCGTTGCAGAGTTCAATGCACTCGTCGCAGATGAAGACCGAGGGGCCCGCTATCAGCTTGCGAACTTCGTGCTGGCTCTTGCCGCAGAAGGAGCAGTAAAGAAGCTTCTCACTGCCCGTTTTTTCGGTCATTCCGGTCTCCTGGTCACCCTGCTTCCTGGGTCGTATTCGATTCTTGTATGCCGTGAACCTGTACCGCTCATCCGCCCGAAGCGGCCGCGGCGGCCTCGGCGCGCGAACTCAGCACCTTGTCGAGCAGACCGTACGCCACGGACTCTTCCGCGGACAGGAAATTATCCCTGTCGGTGTCGCGTCCCACCTTCTCGATGTCCTGCCCGGTGTGCTTGGCCATGATTTCGTTCAGGCGCTGGCGCAGGTATAGAATTTCCTTGGCGTGGATCTCGATGTCCGAGGCCTGCCCCTGAAAGCCGCCCATTGGCTGATGGATCATGATGCGCGAATTCGGAAGTGCAAAACGCTTGCCCTTGGCTCCCGCGCACATCAGCAATGCGCCCATGCTCGCCGCCTGTCCGACGCACAGCGTGGAGACATCCGGCTTGATGAACTGCATCGTGTCGTAGATGCCCAGTCCGGCGGAAACGGAACCGCCGGGCGAGTTGATGTAGAAGAAGATGTCCTTGTCCGGATTCTCGGACTCGAGGAAAAGCAGCTGCGCGACGATCAGATTGGCGGATATCTCGTTGACCGGACCGACAAGGAACACGACCCGCTCCTTGAGCAGGCGCGAGTAGATGTCGTAGGCGCGTTCGCCGCGACCGCTTTGCTCGATCACCATCGGGACCATACCCAGCCCCTGGGGGTCCGAACGTCCGGCGTCGATTCCGTTGCGTGTTGCCGAAGTCCAATCCATGTCGCTCATGCCCTCTTTAACCCGCCTTGGCCATCAACTCGTCGAATCCGATCGGCTTGTCTTCCACCTTCGCGTTGTCTATCACCCACTTGACCACGCTGGCTTCGAGCGCAAGCGCTTCAAACTCGGAGTACCTCTGTGGATCCGAGTATATCCATTTTACGACCTCGGCCGGGTGCTCATAGCTTTGCGCGTAGTCCTCGATTTGCTTCTTCACGAGGTCCGGTTTCGGCTTGAGTTCCTTGACCTTCACCAGCTCGCCGATGATCAGGCCGAGAGAAACGCGGCGCCTGCCCTGTTCTTCAAACATCTGCGGGTTGATAGGCAGCTGGTCCATCTTCATGCCGCGGGCCTCGAAGTCGGCGCGCATCGACTGCACCATGCGCTCGATTTCCATGTCCACGAGCGACTTGGGCAGCTCGATCGGCGTGCTGTCGACCAGCGCCTGCATCACCTTGCTCTTGAGGTCCGCCTCGATGCGCTTGGCGACTTCGCGTTCCACATTTCCGCGCACCTCGGTGCGCATCTTGTCGGTGTCACCGTCGGCGACGCCAAGCGACTTGGCTAATTCGGCGTCGATCGCGGGAAGCACCGGCGCCTCGACCGCGGTGGCGGTGGCATCGAACTGCGCCGTCTTCCCCTTGAGGTTCTCGGCCGAGTAGTCATCCGGGAACTTCACATCGAAGGTGCGCGATTCGCCCGTCTTCATCCCCGAGATGCCTTTTTCGAAATCGGGAAGCATGCGGCCTTCACCGAGCACGATCGGCATCTGGCCCTTGCCGCCGGCGAACTCCACGCCATCGAGTTTGCCGGTGAAATCCACCGTCACGCGATCGCCCTCGGCGGCGGCGCGCTCGGCGGCAACCCAGGTGACGCGCTGCTTGCGCAGGATCTCGATCGTCTTGTCGACATCGGCATCAGCCACGGTGAGCGCGAGGCGCTCGATCTTCGAGCCCGACACGTCGCCGAGCTTGATCTCGGGATAGATCTCGAACGTTGCCGCAAAGGCAATCTGCGATTTGTCCGCCTCATCCTTCGGCTCGATACGCGGATACCCCGCCACGCGCAGCTTGTTCTCCTGCACCGCCTGGTCGAAGCCCTTTTGCACCGCATTGCCGATCACTTCCGAGTGGACCTGCGGACCGTATTGCTGCTGCACCAGCTTGAGCGGCACCTTGCCGGGACGGAAGCCGTGCATTTTTACCGTGCGGGTGAGCTGCTTCAGCCGGTCGGAGACCTCCTTCTCGATCGAGTCGGAGGGCAGGGACAAGGTCAGCCGGCGTTCGAGCGAGCTGATCGTTTCGATTTGGGTCTGCATGGATGGATAGGAGTCGTAGGCTGAATGGTTGGGGAAAATCGCAAAACCGCGGCGATCGGGAAGTCTGAAATCGGTCGATGCTTTACTCGGTCGATGCGCGTCCGGCGTGACTGGTGCGAAGGAAGGGACTCGAACCCCCACGCCTTGCGGCGCTGGAACCTAAATCCAGTGCGTCTACCAATTCCGCCACCCTCGCCCGCCACCTTCGCGTCCGCGGACTTGCGCCCGCCTCAACCAAGGCCGCCGAATCGACACGACCGGTCTGCAGCCAGCCCTCGCGTTCTGGAACAACGTCCGCGTCAGCCGCATTACGACAAACGATTATTCTACCTCAAAGCCCCCTATACTGTCAGCCCAAGTCATCGAAACTGCTTGAATTCTCAAGGAATGTCGGTCGGTCATTACGAAAATTTCCCGGTCGCGTCGGTGCTGCTGCCGCAGCATCTGCGCCAACCGGTCGCGGTGATCTACCGCTTTGCCCGTACCGCGGATGATTTCGCCGACGAAGGCGATCTCCCCGCGCCGGAACGACTTGCCCTGCTCGACGGTTATCGGCAGGAATTGCGCCGACTTGAGGCAGGCGGTGCTCCTAAAACCCCGCTTTTCGTCGATCTCGGCGAAGTCATCCGGACCCGGAAGCTGCCGTTTCAACCGTTCTACGACCTGCTGGATGCGTTTTCGCAGGATGTGGTCAAGGCGCGCTATGCGGATTTCGACCAGGTGCTCGACTATTGCCGCCGCTCCGCCGACCCGGTCGGCCGACTGATGCTGCATTTGTACGACGCAGTGCCCGGCCCGAACGCGAGCACCTATCTCGCCTGGTCGGATTCGATCTGTTCCGCGCTGCAGCTCATCAACTTCTGGCAGGACGTGGAAATCGACTTCGCCAAAGACCGCATCTATCTCCCGCAGGACGAGATGGCGCGGCACGGCGTCACCGAAGCGCAATTGAGTGCACGCGACAGCGGCGGCGGATTCAAGCCGCTGATGCGCTTCCAGATCGATCGCGCCCGCTCGATGCTACTATCCGGCGCCCCGCTGGCACGACGCCTGCCGGGGCGCATAGGGCTGGAATTGCGGATGATCGTGCAGGGCGGATTGCGGATACTCGAAAAGCTCGAACGCGTGGACGGCGACGTGTTTCAGCACCGCCCCATGCTGCAGCCGCTCGACTGGCCGCTCATGCTGCTTCGGGCGGTACGCGCTTGAGCCCCGACCAGTACTGCCAGCAAAAAGCCGCGCAAAGCGGGTCGAGCTTCTATTACTCGTTCCGATTCCTGCCGCCCGAACGCCGGCAGGCGATCACCGCGCTCTACGCCTTCTGCCGCGAAGTGGACGACGCGGTGGACGAACCGAGCGACCCGGCAGTGTCGCGCGCGCGCATCGGCTGGTGGCGAGAGGAAGTCGCCCGCCTCTATGCAGGCAGCCCCGGACACCCGGTCACCCAGGCACTGCTCGCCGCGGTGGGCCGCTATCACCTCAGGCAGTCGGATCTGCTCGAGATCATCGACGGCATGGAGATGGACCTCGATCGGGCGCGCTACGACAGCTTTGCCGAGTTGCAGTTGTACTGCCATCGCGTCGCCGGCGTGGTGGGCCTGCTCGCGGCGCGCATCTTCGGCTT
>CAMBSA010000089.1 GCA_945869935.1 Bordetella parapertussis
AGAGCTGCTTGGAAAGCCGGCCGGTGAGAAAGGTGCCGACATGCGATTTCTGCTCGGCGATCCAGCCGCCCGCGCCCGGCCCGAGGGCGACCATCCAGACCGGCGGGTGCGGTTGCTGCACCGAGCGCGGCCAGATGTTGACTGCTCTGTAGTTGTAGAACTCGCCCTGCCAGGCAAACGGCGCCTCGTGGCTGGTCATTGCCTTGAGGATCAGCTTGTAGGCTTCGGCGAATCGGCGCGTCTGGGTCACGGGCGGCGAGTTGGCGGGAAAGACGTCGTAGTCGATGCCCCGAACGAACCCCATTTCGAAGCGCCCGCGCGAATAACAGTCGATGATTGCGCATTCTTCGGCCACGCGCACCGGATCGGCGCGATTGGCGATCGGAATCCCGAGCGACATCAGCCGCACTTTCTTTGTCGCCCGAGCGAGCGCGGCAAGCGGCAGAGTGCAGGAGGACGACATGCTGGTGGCGGTCGAGTGATGCTCGTTGATGGTGATGTTGATGCCGAGTTCGTCGCACAGTTCCCATTCGTCGAGATAGCGGTTGAGCAGGTCGGCGGCGATGTTCGGGTCGAGGTACTTGTTCGGCAGCGTGTTCTTGAGCTGTCTGTCGGTGGCGTCCCAGGCGGGGTAGTAGGGTTGCTCGGTAAAGTGCCAGACTTTCATTCGGTCTCTCCTGATTGGGGCCGGTTTCGGTTCGCGGCGCGGCTAGGCGGCAAATTTCCGGATTGCGGTGAGCACCTGCTGCGGCTGCTCGATGTGAGGGAAGTGCGCTGCTTCACTGATGAGCGAAAATTCAGCGCCGGGAATCGTGTTGGCGAACTTGCGGCCGTAGTCCGGGGACGCGAGTCCGTCGTGTTCTCCCCAGAGCACCAGCGTCGGTTTGTCGATGCGATGCAGCCAGTGGCGCAGTGAGGGGTTGTGCATGTACGGTGCCCAGCCGAACAGGCAGAAGTTCTCGCGGTCGCGGGCGATGATGTGAAGTTCGTCATCGGAGCGCGCCTTGTGGTTGCGCTTCCATTTCGCGGGCTCGCGGAAACTCAGGCGTTCCACCTCGTCGGGCAGAAGCGTGAATATGTCGGCGATTTCGACTTCGGTCTCGTCACTCGCAAAGCGTGCGCCGAACGTGTCGATCAGCACCAGCCTGGACAGGTGTTTGGTGTTGCGTACCGCGATCTCGGATGCGATCCAGCCGCCGAGGTCGGCGCCGATGAGTACGGCGTCCTTCAGGCCGAGGTGTTCAAACAGGTCGAGATAGAAATACGCAAGGTCGCCCGGTGTCTTAATGTGAAGCGGCAGATCGCTCCTGCCAAAGCCCGGATGCGACGGCGCGATCAGGCGACCAAGCGTGCCGAGACCCTCGAGGAACGGCGCGCAGCGGTCAATGCCTTCGCCCGGATGAAGAAACACCACCGGGCGGCCGCTGCCGTTGTCGATGATTTCGAGGCTGATCCCGGCAGTCTGGATCGTGGACGAACTGACCATCAGATGACTCCTCCTTGACCTTCATTTTTTTGTCGGCGGACTGCGCTTTTTTCTTGCCCGCGCTTTTTCAGCATTGTGAACAATTGCCCTTCCCGATACAAGGCGGGTTGATTCACTCGTCAACACGACGTCATGTGGCATGTGAGCGCGGCCTGTTAGGATTGACGTCATGTTCGATGCCTTGATCAAAGCCCTGTTCAGCCTCATTAACCCCCGGATGCTCCTGCTGATGTTCTGGCCGGTGTTCGTCGCGCTCGGCCTGTGGACTCTGCTTGCGGTCGTGTTCTGGTCGCAGGCCACGCAGTGGGTAGATTCGGGCATCAGGAGCTTCGAGATCGTGCAATGGCTTCTGATGTTCTGGCCATTCACTTTCATTGCTGCACATGTCGCCTGGGTGGTCCTCGTTCTGGCATTCATTCCGCTGGTGCTCGTGACCGCGGTGGTGATCATCGGCATTTTTGCGATGCCGACCATGGTGAATCACGTCGCCGAACGAAATTACCCGACGCTTCGGCGCCTGCGCGGTGGCTCGGCGGCAGGCGGGGTGTGGAACACCGTGATTGCGCTCGCGGTGCTTACGGGTCTTGCGGTGGCCACGCTGCCGCTCTGGCTGGTCCCGGTTCTCTGGCCGTTCATTCCGGTTCTGCTGTTCGCCTACCTTAACCAGCGGGTGTTCCGCTACGACGCGCTGGCCGATCACGCGAGCGCGGAGGAGATGCGCAAACTGATCGACTTGCACCGCGGTGAGTTCTTCCTGCTTGGAGTGGTGCTCGCGCTGATTGGCCATGTGCCTGTGCTCGGTTTCTTTTCGCCGGTGTATGCCGGACTGGTGTTCATACATTTCGGGCTGGCGTCGCTGGAGCGCATGCGAACCGGACCGATCGAGGGTGTGGCGCGCCGGGTGGACGATCCCGCGCTGGAGTAGTTGTTCAGGCTGTTGTTCAAACCGGAGGGGCCATGAGAGCCGTCGTTTCGACCGAATCGGGCGCGCAACTGCGCGACATGCCGATGCCCGAATGCAAGGCCGATGACATTCTTGTTCGGGTGCAGGCCTGTGCCCTGAATCGCGCCGACCTGAATTCGGTGGCGGCGAAGTCCGGCAAGATCATCGGCATGGAATGGGCGGGCGAGGTGGTCGAGGTCGGCAGCTCGGCGCAACGCTTCCGACCGGGTGATCGGGTGATGTGCGGCGGTACCGAAGCGTTTGCGGAGTACGCGGTGACCGACTGGGGCCGGGCGTGCCCGATGCCGAGGAACTCGGTCAGCTTCGAGCAGGCGGCGGCATTGCCGATTGCCTTGCAGACCATGCACGATGCGGTCGTGACCAACGGACGCCTCGCCGCGGGCGAGACGGTCCTGGTTCAGGGTGCAAGCTCGGGCGTGGGATTGATGGCCTTGCAGATCGCGAAGCACCGCGGGGCGGCGAAGGTCTTCGGGACATCGACCCATGCCGGACGGAGGGCGCGCCTTGGCGACTACGGTGCCGATCTCGCGCTGGATTCAAAGGATCCCGGCTGGGTGAAGGCGGTGCAGGAGGCGACCGGCGGCAAGGGCGTTGACCTGATCATCGATGTGGTGTCGGGCCCGCTTGCCAACCAGAACATGGAAGCCTCGGCGGTGCGCGGCCGCATCGTAAGCGTGGGACGGCTCGGGGGTACGTCGAGTCAGCTCGACTTCAACCTGCACGCGCTGAAGCGGATTTCCTTCATCGGGGTGACGTTCCGCACGCGCTCGGTTCAGGAGATACGCGATCTCAACGCAAAGATGATGGCGGATCTGTCCGATGCGGTGGCATCAGCGGCGCTGCGCATGCCGGTGGATAAAACTTTTCCACTTGATCAGGCAGCGGCGGCATTCGAGTACATGCGGACCAACCAGCACTTCGGGAAAGTCGTGCTGTCCCTGTAGGGGGGGCAGGTGCCGTGGATCAGGTCCGGACGATCAGACACGTTTGTTGTTCGGGCCCCAGTAGAGTTGGCCCTTCGCAAGCTCGTATGCAGCGACGAAATTGGAATGAAAGTCGGCAAACGGGACTTCGGCGAGGGGAAACTCGCTCCAGTTGAGAGGAATGCCGGGGGGGCAGACTTCCTGCTCCAGCGGAAAACGGTCAAGGTCGGAACCGTAGACATCGTCGAGCGTTCTCATCGCAATCTCCGTTTGTGTTGAGACAATGTGTTCGATGATTCATTCCACTTGCTGCAACACGAGTCTGCTGCGCCTTCATGACAGTTAACGGCAGATTATCGCTACAAGTTGACGTCTATTCTTCAGATTGAACATGAGGATGTGTTCGCAAGCGGATGAGGCGGCGGGGCACGCGTGCAACGGGAGGCAGGGCACGCTTCGGGGCTTGCTTCAGCTTCCCAGCGCAAGCCCCGGATTTTCTGGGACAATAAGTTTCCCGGACCCACAGCGCCCCGCGGCGCACTGCCCCCTTGGCCTCCGCTTCCTCGTCTTCGTCCTTCTTCAATCTGTATCGTCACAACTTCGCGCGCGTCGCTGTTGCGATTCCCGAGGTACGCGTGGCCGACCCAGCGTTCAATGCCACCAGGACTCTCGAATTGCTGCGTGAGGCGGCCGCAAAGCGCTGTGCGCTGGTGCTTTTTCCTGAACTCGGGCTTTCTTCCTACACCTGCGACGACCTGTTCCAGCAGCAGGCGCTGCTCGATGCGAGTCTGGCTGCGCTCGACCGCGTGCGCGAGGCGACACGCAAGCTCTCGATCGTCGCGGTGGTGGGTGTGCCGCTTCGCGTGGACGGTCTGCTCTACAACTGCGCCGCGGTGCTCTCGGGCGGGCGGATCCTCGGCGTAGTGCCCAAGACCTATCTTCCCGGCTATCGCGAGTTCTACGAGACGCGCTGGTTCGTATCGGGGGACGTTGCCACGCACGATCTGATCGACCTGCTCGGGCAGGAGGACGTGCCCTTCGGAGCGCGCCTGCTGTTCCAGGCCGAGTCGCAGCCGCTGCTCAATTTCGCGATCGAGATCTGCGAGGACCTGTGGACGCCGATTCCGCCGTCCTCGTTCGCGGCGCTCGCGGGCGCCAATCTTCTGCTGAACCTTTCCGCCTCCAACGTGACGGTGGGCAAGGACCGCTACCGCACCGATCTGGTGGCGAACCAGTCGGCACGCTGCATTGCGGGTTATCTGTTTTCCGCCGCGGGCTACGGCGAGTCGACCACCGACATGGCCTGGGATGGCCACGGCATGATTTTCGAGAACGGCTCGCGGCTCGCGGCGAGCGAACGCTTTGCCTACGAGTCGCAGATCATCACCGCCGAGATCGACCTCGACCGGATCGTGCAGGACCGCATGCGCCAGACGAGTTTCGCGCAGGCAGTGGCCCGGCACGCGGACGAGGTCGAGAACTTCCGTACGGTGATCTTCCCGCTTGCGCTTCCGGTGCAGGGGACGCTCCTGCTCGAGCGGTCGTATGAGCGTTATCCGTATGTGCCGAGCGATCCCGCGACGCGCGATGCGCGCTGCGGCGAGGTGTACGAGATTCAGGTGCAGGGACTGGTCAAGCGCCTGCGCGCGATGGGCGCGCAGAAAGTGGTGATCGGCATCTCCGGCGGGCTCGACTCGACGCAGGCGCTACTCGTTTGCGCGCGCGCGATGGATGTGATGAGGCTGTCGCGAAAGAACATTCTCGCCTGGACCATGCCCGGCTTTGCCACCAGCGACCGCACGTTGCGCCAGGCGCGCGCGCTGATGACCGGGTTGGGCGCCACCGCGGGCGAGATCGACATCCGGCCCTCCTGCCTGCAGATGCTGAAGGACATCGGCCATCCATACGCGTCCGGCCGCAAGGTCTACGACATCACCTTCGAGAACGTGCAGGCGGGCGAACGCACCAGCCACCTGTTCCGAATCGCGAATCTACACAACGCACCGGTGGTGGGCACCGGCGACCTTTCCGAGCTCGCGCTTGGCTGGGCGACCTACGGCGTGGGCGATCACATGTCGCACTACGCGGTGAACGCGAGCGTGCCCAAGACGCTGATCCGGTTCCTGATCCGCCATGTGGCGGAGAAGGGCGAACTCGGCCTTGAGGTGAGCCGCACGCTGCAGGATGTGCTCGATACCGCGATCAGCCCGGAACTGGTGCCGGGCAAAAAAGGCCGCGAACCGGAGCAGCAGAGCGAGGCCTCGGTCGGCCCGTACGAACTGCAGGACTTTCATCTTTACTACACGCTGCGCTTTGGCTACACGCCCTCCAAGGTGGCGTTCCTTGCGTGGACCGCTTGGCACAACGCCGCGCGAGGCCACTGGCCAGGCATTCCCGAGAAGGACCGCAATGCGTATTCGATGGCCGAAATCAAGCGTTGGCTCGGCGTGTTCGTGAAGCGGTTTTTCCAGACCAGTCAGTACAAACGAAGCGCGATCCCGAATTCGC
Organism: Bordetella parapertussis; assembly: GCA_945869935.1. Lineage (GTDB taxonomy): Bacteria > Pseudomonadota > Gammaproteobacteria > Burkholderiales > SG8-39 > CAMBSA01. The sequence continues at coordinate 5,882 of CAMBSA010000089.1, forward strand.
CCAAGGTGGGCTCGGGCGGCTCGCTCTCGCCGCGTAGCGACTGGCGCGCGCCGAGCGACAGTTCGGCCGAGGCCTGGCTTGCGGATCTGGCACGGGTGCCGGTGTCGGCGCCCGTATCTGCGATCGCCACGAAAGGAAAGTGATGGGGTTTGGCGCAATCATCATCGGCGAGGAGATCATCCGCGGCAAACGCCAGGACAAGCACTTCTCCAAGCTGGTCGAAATCATGGGCGAACGCGGCCTCAAGCTCGACTGGTGCATGTATCTCGGCGACGATCCCGCGCTGATCACCGCCACGCTCAAACGCACGCTCGCAACCGACGATGTGGTGTTCAGCTTCGGCGGCATCGGCGCGACACCCGACGATCACACCCGTAAGTGCGCCGCTGCGGCGGCGGACGTGCCGCTGGAACTGCATCCCGAGGCGGAGGGGCTGCTGCGCGAGCGCTTCGGTGACGAGACCACGCCGCTGCGCCTGCAGATGGGCGTGTTCCCGAAGGGATCGGCCATCATCCCGAATCCGCACAACAAAGTGCCGGGATTTTCGTACCGGCACCACCATTTCGTGCCGGGCTTTCCGGTCATGGCCTGGCCGATGTGCGCCTGGGTGCTCGATACGCATTACCCGCATCTGTTCCATCGCGTGGACGAAATCGAGGCTGCGATCTTTGTCTACGAGCTGCCCGAGAGCACCATTACACCGCTGATGACCGAGGTGGAAGCGAAGCACCCGGGACTCAAGAGTTTCAGCCTGCCCAACATGGGCGGCGGACCCGAGCGGCGGCACATCGAGCTCGGCGCGCGCGGTGCGCCGGATGCGGTGGCGCAGACGATCGAGCGCTTCAAGCAGGGCGTGATCGAACTCGGCGGGCGCTGGAGCACAACGCTCGATCCGAAGTAGCGCGGCAACGCGTGCAGGGCGGCGCTACTGCCGCTCGATTTTCTTGATGTCCACCACGCGAGCCCAGCGCGTGATCTCGCGGACGATCTGCTCGTGCATTTCCTCAGGCGACGAAGGATGCGGCACCGCGCCGATCTCGGCGAGGCGCGCCCGCACATCCGCGAGTTGCAGGATCGAGTGGATTTCGGCGTTCAGCGGGTCGATGATCGGGCGCGGCGTGCCGGCGGCAGCCGCGAATCCGAAGAAGGTGAAGG
>CAMBSA010000090.1 GCA_945869935.1 Bordetella parapertussis
AAAGCACGTGCGGCCTCGCAGTCACGCGCAATCTGCACGCGCAGCGTCTCGAGATCCGGATACTTTTCCTCGTCGCGCAACTTGTGCAGAAACTCCACCCGCACATGGCGACCGTAAATGTTGCCGCTGAAATCGAGAAGGTGGACCTCGAGCACAGGATGCCCGGTGCTTTTCACCGTCGGACGCACGCCAAGACTCGCCACGCCGTCCCGCACCTCGCAAGCATCACCGGCGCCGTGCAAGCGGACCGCGAAAATCCCCGCAAGCGGCGGCCGGTTATGGCGCATCTGCACATTCGCGGTGGCGAACCCGAGTTCCCGGCCGAGCTTGTCGCCGTGGACCACGCGGCCGCTCATGCTGTATGCACGGCCCAGCAGGGCCTGTGCGCGAACCAGATCACCGAGCATCAGCGCCTCCCGAACGACGCTGGAGGACACCCGTGCCCCACCGCGCTCGACCGTGCGCATCACCTCGACGTCGAATCCGTGGCGTGCTGCCAGTTTCTCCAGCAACGCGAGATCACCGGCGCGCTTGGAACCGAACCGGAAATCGTCTCCGATGAGCAGGCGTCGCACCGAAAGCGAGTCCACAAGAATCGATTCAACGAATGCTTCGGGCGATTGCGATGCGAATTCACGCGTGAATCTCTGCACGTGGGTGCGGTCGATTCCTTGTACTGAGAGCAGCTCGAGCTTTTCCCGCAAGGTCGTCAGGCGCGTCGGCGCGGAGGACGGGCTGAAGAATTCGCGCGGATGCGGCTCGAAGGTGAGCACACCGCTTGCAAGGCCGGACTCGCGCGCCATCTCGCGGACACGGGCGAGCATCGCCTGGTGCCCGAGATGAACGCCGTCGAAATTGCCTATGGTGAGTGCGGAAGGCAGTGCAAACGCGGGAGGCAGGCCGGCGCGTGCCGGGCCGCGGGTAACGACCATCGGAACCTTGAAAGAACTACGCAAAGACTTGAATTATAGCGGCTTTTAGCCCGCACCCGAAGCGCTGCACGCACCATTCCGGCACCGCCTTTTCAGTTCAGGCGAGAGCAGGCAAGGCGAAGTTCGAGCACCAGTGCGTGAACATCCTCTACGTCAGGCGCGTCAGGTCGGCGCCGCATGTAATTCTGCAGATCCGAGAGCGCGGGCTGGAAACATTCCAGGTCGCGGTAGAGCATTCCTCGATCGCGCAGTTCCTCGACGGATTCGGGCACGACCAGCAGCATCCGGTGCATCACCGCCAGGGCCTGCTCGCGCTTGGCCTTGGTCATGTAGATATTCTTCAGGTTGCGCAACATCCGCGCAATGATCTGGCGCGGCGTGGCCGCGGCGAGGTAGCGATCGAGCGGCGTCTGGGCAGCCGTGTCCGCGGGTAGTACCTTGGCCAGGCGCATCCGGAGATCCGCCTCCGACTGGGGCTCCCCGCCGAGGAACGGATCGAGTACGAGCTGCCCGCCGCGCATCTCGAGCTTCACGAGGAAGTGCCCGGGAAACGAAAGCCCGCGAAGGTTCAAGCCGATGCGCCGGCCGACCTCGATATAGATCACCGAAAGGCTTAGCGGAATGCCGGTGCGCCGCTCCAGCACCTCGTTGAGATAGCTGTTTCTCGGGTCGTAATAGTCGTCGAAATTTCCCGAATAACCGAGATCCCGGAACAGGTAGTGATTCAGCGCGACGATTTTCTGTTCCGCAAATGCATCGTCGGCCACACGCTTGCGCACACCGTCCGCGATCAGGTCGATCTCGCCAAGATAGCGCTCCACATCGAGACCGGGATACTCGTCCTGGGCGACGAACAGGCTCGCCCGGGCGAGATCGAACTCATCGCGGGAAACGACCTCGGCAAATTTGTCCAGATGGGGAGTCACGTGATGGCCCTGAAATCAAGCGTCGGTTCTTCGGAAGTCGCGCGTACGAAAGCCTAACAGCCAAAGCAGCGCAAAGTACGCCCCTGCGCCCATGACGACGAGCCCGAAGAGCTTCAGCAAACGTTCAAGCAGGCCTGCCTCCAGCCATGATTTCTCCGGCCCCATCGCGAAGTGCAGCGCAAAGCCCATCGCTACGAGCGCGATCGCGGTCTTCAGCGCGAACACCAGCCAGCCCGGCTGCGGAACAAAGATGCCTTTCCTTCGCAACATCACAAGGAGCAGCGCCGCATTCATGCAGGCACCCAGACCGATCGCGAGCGCAAGCCCCGCATGGCGGAATGCACCGACAAAGACGAGGTTCATCAACTGCGTCGCCACCAGCGTAAACACGGCAATCCGCACCGGCGTGGCGATGTTCTGCCGCGCATAAAAACCGGGCGCAAGAACCCTGACCAGTATCAGCCCGAGCAGCCCGACGCTATAGGCCATCAGCGCTTCGCGCGTCATCCAGACATCGCGCTCCGAGAAGGCACCGTAATGAAACAAGGTGGTGACCAGCGGCGCGGAAAGCACGGCAAGCGCGACCGCTGCGGGGGCTGCGAACAACACCGCAAGCCGCAACCCCCAGTCGAGCAACCTCGAATACTCCGCCTCACGACCTTCCGAGTAGTGCTTGGCAAGCGTCGGAAGCAGCACCGTACCGAGCGCTGCGCCAAGAAGCCCGGCGGGAAACTCCATCAGTCGGTCTGCGTAGTACAGCCAGGACACGCTGCCGGTTTCGAGAAACGACGCGAATATGGTGTTGATGAGCAGGCTCACCTGCGCCACCGATACGCCCAGGGCGGCAGGCGCCATCAGGGTCAGGATACGTCGCACCGCGGGATCACGATGATCGAAGCGCCACCGGGGGAGCATTCCGATCCTCCGAAGCGCGGGCACCTGAAACACCAGCTGCAGCGCCCCGCCGGCGAAAACTGCCCAGGCAAGCACCATCGCGGGTGGGTCGAAATACGGCGCGCCAAACAGCGCGCCGACGATGAACGAAACGTTCAGCAGCGACGGGGTAAATGCCGGTATCGCGAATTTTCCCCAGGTGTTCAGCACGCCCGCCGCGAATGCCACCAGCGAGATGAACAATATGTACGGGAAGGTGACGCGCAGCATCGCCACGGTGAGGTCAAACTTTGCCGGATCGGAGGCAAATCCGGGCGCGCTCAGCCAGATGATCGCGGGCGCTGCAATGATTCCGACGATCGTCACCAGAGTGAGGATCAGCGCAAGCAGGGTTGCGGTCCGGTCGACGAGGAGCCTGGAGCCGTCAACGCCCTCCTTCGCCCGAATATCCGCGAGCACCGGGACGAAGGCCTGGGAGAACGCCCCTTCGGCAAACAGCCGGCGGAGCAGGTTTGGCAGGCGGAATGCCACGAAAAATGCATCAGTCGCGATGCCGGCACCGAAGGCACGGGCGATGAGGGTGTCGCGCGCATAGCCCAGGATGCGCGAAATGAGCGTCATCCCGCTCACCGTGACAAGCGCCTTCACCAGATTCATTCGGCAATTATAGCGGGCGCCCGGGCCGGCCTTGCCCGAAATGCCTGAAACCGCTATAATTTGCGGCTTCGCTCGGTAGCCCATACCCGGCAGCCCATACCCACTTCAAGGTAATCATGGCCAACACCAAAGGGGCGCGCAAAGCGGCGCGCCAGTCAGAAAAGCGGCGCACCCACAACACCAGCCTGCGTTCGGAACTGCGCACGGCAATCAAGCGTGTCGTCAAGACCGTGGAAGCCGGCAAGAAAGAAGACGCCGGCCGGGAACTTCAGATCGCGATGAGCACCATTGACCGCATCGCGGACAAGAAGATCATCCACAAGAACAAGGCAGCCCGGCACAAGAGCCGCCTGGCCGCTCGCATCAAGGCAATGGCGACGGCCTGAAACGGCTTCACCGCGGCACGGCTCCGGCAACGCATCTGCGCCGGGCAATAAAGAAGGGCGGGAACTCCCCGCCCTTTTTGCATTTCTAGGTCGGCGCTTCGCCGTCGTCCTCCCGCCCCGCGCCCCGTCCGGGCCGCGTCTGCAGCTCATTGTCGCGTGCAAAATTGAGCAGAAAGTTGTAGGCCATGGGCTCTATGTCCTTGAGCCGTTTGTCGACCACCACGCAACGGATTCCGGCCGACGTGACAGGCTGGACGTACGGGGAATACTGCATTCTTCCGTCCGAACCAAAGGCCGACATCACGCCGCAAAGCCGATCTGCCCAGTCGCTCGGGCGAAACGGCTTGCCTTCGTGGGTCACGCCCCTGATGACGAATTCGGGAGCCTCTGCGGTCATCGACGGGCGCCATTCATGCGGCGGGAAGCGCGAGAGTCGCGCGGAGGGCAGCTCAGGATGCGGGCCATGGGGGAAGTCGGATCGATTATACCCATGTACATAGGCAGGACTTCCCGTGCGCGCGGCGCCAGGGCCGTGCCGCCGAACCTGCCAATCGGAAAAGATACAAAAACATCACGACAATCAATCGCCTACGATTGCACCTGAAAGCTGAGTGTGCTATATCTAACTCAAATGCCTGACGCAAGGAGCGTTATGCAGTTGCCATCGATGGTCAAATTCGGATTCCGTATCCGCACGCGTCACGGGCTGGTGGTCGAGAATCTTTCGATCCAGGCGCGCGACGAAGCCGATGCCGAGCGCAAGCTTCGCCAGATGTATCTGTACTGCCAGATACTCGATTGCATAGTCGTGCCCGGCGAACGGAGCACCGGTTCCCCGAGCTTCGAGGACATCGTCTCCTTGCTGAACAAGTAGGGCAACTGCGGTTCGGAACCGCGACTACACGCTGCCAAAAGATCCACGCGGTAACCGTCTGCGTTGACCTGCAGACAAAGCGCCTCAGATTTCCAGAAATCCGCTCATCAGCAGTTCATCCAGCAGAGCTTCGTAGTCCGTCGCGCCCCGGCTTTGCGGCGCATGCGCGAAGACATCCTTGCCCACCGAAGGACTTTCGGCGACCGCGACGTTCTCCGCAATCCGCGTCCGGCAAAGGTCTGATCCGAAGCGCTTTTCGAGATCGCCTGCAATCTCGTGCGACATTCTGCGGCGCCCGTCGAAACGGGTCAGGACATAGCGCCTCTCGACGCGGTGCTTGAATACATGCTCCAGCGCAGCCAGCGTCTTCTCGAGCGACAACGCGCCCTTGACCGCCAGAAAGTCGGTGGATATCGGAATCAGCACCCGCTCGGCCGCGAACACGCCCGACAGGGACAGCACGCCCAGCATCGGGCAGCAATCAATCAACACCGGGTGTCGCGCCGGGAACTCGTTATCCAGACCGTCCTTGAGCCGGTTCAGCACATTCGGCCCCTTGCCGAACATGGTGTCGACCTTCAAAAGCTCCGAATGCGATGCAAGCAATTGCCCGCCGAACGAGGTCGGGCGCACGAGGCTCGCAAGCGTGCGGCTTTCGGCAAAGAACGCATGGATGCTCTGCGAACTCGAGGGCACCTCGCCGAGGATCGAGGACAGGTGCGCCTGAGCATCCAGGTCGATGACGAGCGGCGTCAGTCCCCGCCGCGACATCGCGGCAGCGAGGTTGAGCGTGGTCGTCGTTTTTCCGACGCCACCCTTTTGATTGAAGACCGCGAGGCGCGCGCCCATCCCTCAATTCGGCTGTGCTAAGATCATGGCCCACCCCGAGGTTCGAAAACAGCGCGAACACATTGGATTTTCGAGGTTTTTTGAATTATCACACAGGGTGGCGCCGGCCACCCTTGTGTTTTATACCGGGCGATTTAATTGGCGGCGTACGCACCGGGTCACTATCCCGGGGGCGCACCTCGAAAACGCTGCGTGATTGATAGGAACTCACCATGTCGCATCTGATGAACACCTACGGCCGGCAGCCGGTCGCATTCAGCCACGGAGAAGGCGTCTGGGTGTGGGACACCGAGGGCAAGCGCTACCTCGATGCGCTTGCAGGCATCGCGGTGAACACGCTCGGTCATGCGCACCCGAAGCTCACGAAGGTTCTCACCGAGCAGGTCGGCCGCCTGATGCACACCTCCAACCTGTACCGCATCACCGCGCAGGAACAGGCCGCCGACAGGATCGCGGCGATCAGCGGCATGGACAAAGTTTTTTTCTGCAATTCCGGCTGCGAAGCCAACGAGGCGGCAATCAAGCTCGCGCGCCTTTACGGCCACAACAAGGGTATCGAACTGCCCTCGATCATCGTGATGGACCAGGCGTTCCACGGCCGCACGCTCGCCACCCTCTCGGCCACCGGTAACACGAAGGTGCAGAAGGGCTTCGAGCCGCTGGTCCCCGGGTTCGTGCGCGTGCCCTTCAACGACATCGAGGCGGTGCGTGACGTTGCTGCGCGCGACAAAAGCGTTGTTGCGGTGCTGGTCGAGCCGATCCAGGGCGAGGGCGGCATCAACGTCTCCACCCTCGAATACCTGCGCGCGCTGCGTGCGGAATGCGACAAGCACGGCTGGCTGCTGATGCTCGATGAAGTCCAGTGCGGCATCGGCCGGACCGGCAAGTGGTTCGCCTACCAGCACGGCAGCGTGATGCCGGATGTGATCACCCTTGCCAAGGGCCTCGCCTCGGGCGTGCCGATCGGCGCCTGCGTCGCGCACGGCGCTGCGGCCGACGTGTTCAAGCCGGGCAATCACGGCTCGACCTTCGGCGGAAACCCGCTCGCGGCGACCGCCGCCCTCGCGACGCTCGACATCATCGCGGAAGACAAACTGATGGAAAACGCGGTGAAGACCGGCGCCATCATCCGCGAAGGAATGGCCGCCGCGCTCAGCGGTACGCCCGGCCTTAAACAAATACGTGGCATGGGCCTGATGCTCGGCATCGAACTCGACCGGCCCTGCGGTGAACTGGTGGACATCGCGCGCGATGCCGGCCTGCTCATCAACGTCACGGTCGAGAACGTGATCCGCCTTTTGCCGCCGCTCGTCCTGTCCGGGGCCGAAGCGCAGGAAATCGTCGAACGCCTCGCCTCCCTCGTGAAGACCTTCCTTGGAAAGCCGCAGCCCGCCACTGCCCGGGGCTGAACCACGTTCATGCACGCACCCAGGCATTTCCTGCAGTTCAAGGACTTCACGCTTGCGGAGTTCGAATACATCTTCGAGCGCACCCG
>CAMBSA010000091.1 GCA_945869935.1 Bordetella parapertussis
GGCGGCGGTCATGGCTGGAGCACCGAGGCGACGAGCAACTGGGTATAGGGATGTTGCGGGTCATCGAGCACCTGGTCGGTGAGCCCGGACTCGACCATCGCGCCCTGGCGCATCACGATCATGCGCTGCGCGAGCAGGCGCGCCACCGCGAGATCGTGCGTCACGATCACCGCGGCAAGGTCGAGCCGGCGGGCAAGGCCGCGAAGCAGGTCGAGCAGCTTGGCCTGCACGGACACGTCGAGCCCCGAGGTCGGTTCGTCCATGAAGATCAACCGCGGCCGGGTAACGAGGTTGCGCGCAATCTGCAGCCGCTGCTGCATGCCGCCTGAAAACGAGGCGGGCGCATCGTCGATGCGCGACACATCCATCTCCACCTGCATCAGCCACTGGACGGCTTCCGCGCGGATGCGGCCAAAGTGACGTTGCCCGAGTGCCATCAGGCGCTCGCCGACATTCGCCCCCGCGGACACGTTCATGCGAAGGCCCTCGACCGGGTTCTGGTGCACGAATCCCCAGTCGGTGCGCGAGAGCATGCGGCGCTGCGATTCGGACAGTGCATACACGTCCGCCCATCCTTCATGGCGGGTGCGGAACTCGACCCGGCCGGCGTCGGGCTTCATCTGCCCGGAGATGCATTTGAGCAAGGTGCTCTTGCCCGAGCCGGACTCGCCCACCACCGCGAGTACTTCGCCCGGCCAGAGTTCAAACGACAGATTGTTCACCGCGGTGCGCGCGGCATAGCGCTTGGTCAGATCGGTGACACGAAGCAGCGGCGCGTCGGAATCATCGCCCGCTTCGGTCCGGACGGATTGCGTTGCAGTCATCAGGCTTGCTCCCCGCGATGTCCGGCCGTTTGCCGCTCGCTGCAATAATCGGAATCCGAGCAAACGAACAAGCGCCCGCCACGGTCGTCGGTCACCACTTCATCAAGGAACGTGTCGGTGGCGCCGCACAGCCCGCAGGGTCGGTCCCAGCGTTGCACTTCGAATGGGTGGTCGTCGAAGGCAAGGCTCTCCACCTTCGTGTACGGCGGGATCGCATGGATGCGCTTTTCACGTCCGGCGCCGAAGAGCTGCAACGCCGGGTTCATGTGAAGTTTCGGATTGTCGAATTTCGGGATCGGCGAGGGTGCGGTGAGGTAGCGCCCGTCCACCATCACCGGATAGTCATAGGTGGTGGCGATATGCCCGTAGCGCGCGATGTCCTCGTAGAGCTTCACATGCATCAGCCCGTAGTCGGCCAGTGCGTGCATGCGCCGTGTTTCGGTTTCGCGCGGCTCGAGGCGTTGCAGCGGCTCGGGTACCGGCACCTGATAGACGATGATCTGGTTCGCGGTGAGCGGCGTCTCGGGAATGCGGTGACGGGTCTGGATCAGGGTCGCCTCCACGGTACGGGTGGTGGTGGCCACACCGGTGGTGCGGTGGAAGAACCGCCGGATGTTTACCGCGTTGGTGGTGTCGTCCGCGCCCTGGTCGATCACCTTCAGCACATCGCGCGGGCCTATCAGTGCGGCGGTGAGCTGGATGCCGCCGGTGCCCCAGCCGTAGGGCAGCGGCATCTCGCGGCTGCCGAACGGCACCTGGTAGCCGGGAATCGCCACCGCCTTCAGGATCGCGCGCCGGATCATCCGCTTGGTGCGCTCGTCGAGATAGGCGAAGTTGTAACCGGCCTCGACCGGATCGGTCGCGACGGGAAGTGGTTTTGCGATGGCGGCCTCAGCGTGTGCGTGCATGAACGGTCTCCGGTTCTGCGGGAGTGGTCTCGGTTGCCTGCGGCTTTGCGCGCATTACCCGCACCAGCTCCAGTTCGGACTGGAAGTCCACGTAGTGCGGCAGCTTCAGGTGCTGGACGAAGCCAGAGGCTTCGAGGTTGTCGCTGTGCGAAAGAACGAACTCCTGCGCCTGCGCAGGCGAGGTCACGGATTCACCGAGATCAGAAGCGCGCAGTGCACGGTCCACCAGTGCCATCGCCATCGCCTTGCGCTCGCAGTGCCCGAACGCAAGCCCATAACCGCGGGTGAACTGCGGCGGTGCGGTCTTCGATCCGGCGAACTGGTTCACCGTCTGGCACTCGGTGATCTCGATCTCGCCGATCTCGATCGGAAAGCCGAGCTCCTCCGGGATGATCTCCACCGCCACGATGCCGAAGCGGATCTCCCCCGCAAACGGGTGGGTGTGCGAGTAGCCGCGCTGGGTCGAGTAGCCGATCGCAAGCAGGAATCCCTCGTCACCGCGGGCAAGGTTCTGCAGCCGCAACGCGCGCGAGGCGGGAAACGTCAGCGGTTCCCGGGTGAGATCCTCGGGGTCGGGATCGCCCGGCGGTGGCGCGTGCATCTCGATCAGGCCTTCTGCACCGAGCAGGTCGGTGACACGTGGTACGGCTTTGTCGGAAGCGTGAGCTATCGCATCGGCCTGTTCCGGCGATGGCTCCTCGCCGACCGGGGACGGCGGACGTTCACCGCATGCGGCAAGCGTGAAGTCCAGCAGGCGCTGGGTGTAATCGTAGGTGGGCCCGAGAATCTGGCCGCCGGGAAGATCCTTGAAGGTCGCCGAGATGCGCCGCGAAAGCCGCATCGTCGCGGTGTCGATCGGCTCGGAGTAGCCAAGGCGCGGCAGGGTCGCGCGAAAGGCGCGCAGGAGAAAAATCGCCTCGACGAGGTCGCCCGCCGCCTGCTTGATCGCAAGCGCGGCGAGTTCCGGGTCGTAGACCGAGCCTTCCGTCATCACCCTGTCCACCGACAGGCGCAGCTGGTTGCGGATCTGCGCGAGCGACAGTTCCGGTACCGAAGGATCACCTCGACGCTCTTCGGCCAGCCGCTCGTAGGAATTGAGAATGGCGCGTTCGCCGCCCTTGACCGCTACATACATTCGGGGTCGACCTCCATCGAGGTGCTGCGCGGAATCGCGGCAAGCGAATCACCACAGACAAGGAAAAGATCGTTGCCGCGCGGAAACAGGCTGCGCCGCGTGCGCCAGTACCCGATGAACTCATGGCCCGCTCCGCCGATGGCGAGGCGCGCGGAGCCGTCGACGCCCGGACCGGAAAGGGAGAGCCGGATGCCGGAGGCGGAGTCCGTCTCCAATTTTGTCCGCAGGTGCGCTACCTGGACGATCAGGGTGGCGGAGCGGTCGGGATAATCCTCGGTTCCCGAACGGAAGTCTTCGATCGGACCTATCCCCGTGATGCCCTCGACAAGCGCAAAGTCGGCCTCCGAGCGTTCCGCCGTGATCGGGCAGCCGGTATGAAAGCGCAGATACGCAGCGGCGCCGGCGAAGTTCGGCGCAAGCCATACAGGCGTGTCCGGGTCGCACAGAGCAAGCAGAAGCGAGGCGGTCGCGGAAAAAAGCACCGGGGGGTGGGCCTCAGGCGCTGGAAGAACCTGCAGTGTTCCGGGGCGTGCCATCGCCTGTAGCGCGGCGCGAAAGGCGGCCTGACTGTCGAATACCGGCTGGGCGAAGCCCGGTTCGACCTGTGACAGCGCCGCGGTTGCGGCGTGGGCGGCGCTCATGCCGGGCTTCCCGCGCCGGCGTCGCGCACAAGGGTGAAGAATTCGACGCGTGTCGATGCGGCGCGGTCGGCGGCATCGGTGGCACGGCGCTCGAGCAGTCGTGCAAGCGGATCGATGACCTTCGATACGATCGCGTCGCGGTAGTGATCGTTCTGCAAAAGGGCATCCGCAAGCGCGGCGAGTTCCGCATGGCGCGCGGAGCGTCCCTGCACGTAGCCGATGCCGGTCTCACCGCCGGCGAGGCGGATGGCGCAGCGCGTCACCGTCATCTCCCCGAGGTTGAATTTCTCGCCGCTGCCGCCCGCGCGTGCACGGACCATCGCGAGCCCGGTCTCGGGTTTGCGCAGGAAGCGGCGCGCAGGCGCCGGCATCGTGGCGAGCACCGCATCGAGCTGCCGCTCGAGTTCGTCCAGCGGCGATCGCGCAAGCACCGACAGGCTGCGGCGGCGTGCCTGTGTCGGGCTGTCATGCAAGTCGTTCATGGGGGTCGTGACCGGTTGCGAATGGGTTGTCCTGTAATTCGATTGCCAAGTTGTCTAGACATCTAAACAAAAGGCTAACATAATGCTATGGGCTGTTCGTTAAGCTTTTGTGACGCAGTGCCGATAGAGGTCATGCAAACCGATGGCAAGGAAGTCAGCAGGTATTGAAGTGGTGCCGCCGCGGCGTGATCGCAGCACCACCGTGCCGCCCCGGCGCGATCAAGTTGGCACCGCGCCTCCCCGTCGCGGTGGAGGCGAGCGCGTCTGGTCGCAGATCGAGCGCTCGCTCGAGCAGTCGATTGCCTCGGGCGAGGCGCGGCCGGGCGAACGCCTTGGCACCGAGCACGAACTCGCGTCGCGCTACGGCGTCAACCGCCATACGGTGCGGCAGGCGCTTGCGAGCCTCGCTTCGCGCGGGTTGGTCCGGGTCGAACACGGGCACGGTACATTCGTGGAAGACCTTGCGATCGACTACATGCTCGGCCGGCGTACTCGATTTTCGGAGAATGTCGCTGCCGCGGGCCTCGAAGGTCGGCATATCGCCCTGGAAAACACCGAGCTGAAATCCGACTCGATAATCGCCTCGCAGCTCCGGATCGCCAGTGGGACCCGGGTGCTGAGAATCAAGACCCTCGGCGAGGCGCGCGGCATGCCGGTGAGCGTGGCTGAACACTTCATTCCCGCGCGGCGCTTCGCGGGCATCGGGGAGCGATTTGCCGAACTGGGTTCGCTCACAAGCGCGTTTGCGGAATTCGGTGTGCGCGACTACACCCGAAAGCAAAGCCTTGTCAGCGCGCGGATTCCCGATCCCCAGACCGCGATGCTGCTGCGCCAGCCGGCAACCCGGCCGGTTCTGCATGTGGAGGCGGTGAACCTCGAGAGCCGTGGCCGTCCGATCGAATTCCTGCGCTCCGATTTCTGCGGGGACAGGGTGCAGCTCGTGTTCGAGAGCGGCAAATGATCGGACGCTGAGAGGAATACGGCGAATGGAACCCGGAGTCTTTGCAATCGTGATGCTGGCGGCACTGCTGCACGCCTCCTGGAACGCGCTCGCCAAGGCGCGTGGCAGCGTGGATGCGGTGGCGATCGCGATGGGTTCGGGCCTGCTTGTGCTTCCGGTGCTGCCTTTCGTCGGGTTACCGGCGGCGGCTAGCTGGACGGCGCTCGGTGCATCCGCGGCGATCCATGTTCTGTACTTCCGGCTGGTGGTGGCGGTGTATCGCGAGGGGGCGCTGTCGGTGGCCTACCCGCTGATGCGCGGGCTGCCGCCGCTTGCGGTCGCGCTTGCCACCGGCCTGATACTCGGAGAGTCCCCGTCGGCTCTCGGCTGGGTCGCGATGCTCGCCGTCGCGGCGGGCGTGCTGCTGCTTGCGGGGGAGGGGTTTGCATCGCGTGCCGCGAACGCGCGTGCGTTGATTCTGGTCGCGGCCAATGTGGGGGTGATCATTGTCTATACGACCGTGGACGGCCTGGGGGTGCGCGCCTCGGGCGCGGCGCCGGCCTATGTGTGCTGGCTGTTTGTCCTGAGCGCGCTGGCGCTACTGCCTTTTGGCGGAATTGCAGCCCTGCGCTCGGCGCGCGCGCAGCCGGGGGTGCTTGCGCTCGGCGCAGCGTGCACGGTGGGCGCCTACGGGCTTGCGCTCTGGGCGATGAGTAAGGCGCCGATCGCCCTGGTGGCCGCGCTTCGCGAAATGTCGGTGGTGTTCGCGGCGATCATCGGACTGCTGTTTCTCGGCGAGCGTTTTGGTGCCCTGCGCTGGGCAGCCGTCGCGCTCACTGCGGCGGGCATGATCGGAATCCGCTATGCATGATCAAGCGCAGCTGCCGCGATACGCCCTGTACTTTTCACCGGCGGCCGGTTCTGCCTGGGATCGCTTCGGGGCCCGCTGGCTCGGCCGGTCGGCCCACACCGGCGCATCGCTCGAGCAACCGGAGATTCCGGGACTCGACGCCGCACGCTTTCGCGCGTTGACCGGGGCGCCGCGCCGCTATGGATTTCACGCGACGCTAAAGCCACCGTTTCGGCTTGCGGCCGGACGCACGCCGGACGGGCTGTTGCGGGAACTGTCCGAGATATTCGGGCAGATTCCGTCGTTCGGGATGACTGCGATGACGGTCGTGGTTCTCGATCGCTTTCTCGCGCTCGTGCCCGACGGTGATCCGACGGAGATCAACCGGATCGCGGACCAATGCGTAACACGCTTCGACCGCTACCGCGAGCCCGCGGATGCCGCCGAAATCGCGCGGCGCCGATCCGCGGGCCTGACGCCGCGCGAAGATGAACACCTGTTGCGCTGGGGCTATCCCTACGTCCTGGATGCGTTCCGGTTCCACATGTCGCTTACCGGACCGCTCGGATCGGGATCCGAAACCGCAGCGCTTCGGCAAGCGGCGGCAAACCTGATTCCCGATGAACCACTGCGCTTTGACTCAGTGACATTGTTCCGCGAGTCATCGCCCGGGGCGGACTTTCTCGTTGTTGGAAGGGCGCCTCTCGTTGCTCCGTGACACGGAAATTTCCCGAAATCGTCACGGGAAATTCACACGCCCTTCATGAATTGCGCGCGAGAATCTCACGCTTGTTGCGCACACAACCGGAGAAAGCGTCCATGCGTGAGTTCCTGAATGCACTCAAGACCCAGCGTTGGGATGACCATCGCTACTACCACCACAGCCGGATCAATCAGTCGCTGCACTTCCTGAGCGCGTCCAGCTTCGTTATCGCGTACGCCATGCTCTGGAAGGATCCCGCCATCGCGGCGCTGATCGGCTGGCTGGTGGCGATGGTGAGCCGCCAATCGGGGCACTTCTTCTTCGAGCCGAAGCACTACGACCACGTCAACCAGGCCACGCACGAGCACAAGGAGGAGATCAAGGTCGGCTACAACCTTCGTCGCAAGATCGTGTTGATGGGCATCTGGGCGGCCTCACCGTTGCTCCTGTACATCGATCCCACCTACTTCGGACTGTTCGATGCGCATGCCGATGGCCTCAGCTACCTTCGGCA
>CAMBSA010000092.1 GCA_945869935.1 Bordetella parapertussis
GGAAATTCTTGTGCATCACGCGGTCTGCGTCGTCGCGCAGATCCTTCATGCCCATCTGGTCGTAGGCCTTCACCAGGATGAACAACGCCTCCTCGAGCGCGGGCGCGTTCGGGTAATTCTTGAGTGCCGCCTGCACGCGGTTGACCGCCGCCACATAGGCCGTGCGCTTCATGTAATAGCGTGCCACGTGCACGTCATGTGCGGCGAGCGCATTCACCAGGTAGCGCATGCGCTGGATTGCATCCGGCGTGTACTTGCTGTCCGGGTAACGCTGCACCAGATCCTTGAACGCATCGAAGGAGTCGCGTGCCGCCTTGGGGTCACGCTCGGTCGGGTCCTGGTCGGCCACCTTGGCGAAGATGCCCTGGTCCTCGTTGAACCAGATGATGCCCTTCAGGTAGTACGAGTAATCGACGCTGGGATGATTCGGGTGCAGCTTGGCGAAGCGGTCCGCCGCCGCCGAGGCCGAGGCGAGGTCGTTGTCCTTGAAGTAGGCATAGGCGACTTCGAGTTGCGCCTGCTGTGCATACCTGCCGTATGGGAAGCGCGCTTCGAGCTTCTCGTAATGCTTGATCGCCTGCTGGTAGTTGCCGCCCTGAAGTTCGTCCTTCGCCTCGTTGTAGAGGCGAGCGGCCGTCCAGCCAAGGGTCTTGTCGTCCTCACCAAGGCCGCAGCCGACCAACAGGGCGACAAGGATTGCGGCTACACTTAGCCTGAGGAGTCGTACCGCGTTTGAGGCTGCGCTTGTGACTGGAAGTGTCATTGGGATGGCAAGGAAAATCGGCAGGGAAAATCGCATGCGGGATCGCAGGAAAAATTATACCCCGCCTGAGGCTTCCACCGAGATTCCGGCGATGCCGGAGGACGATTTCGCCGCCGAAACCGACGTTGATGCAGGCGCGGAACCTGCCCCGGCGTTTGCTCGGGTCGAGGAGCGCATCGTGCCGGCGGAACTCGCGGGCCTTCGCATAGACCAGGCGCTCGCAAAAATGTTCCCCGAGCATTCGCGTAGTCGCCTGCAGGACTGGCTCGCCGACGGCCATATACGGCTCGACGGTGGCGGCGCAAAGCCGAAGCAGCGCATCTGGGGCGGCGAACGCATCGCGGTCGAAACCCTGCCCGACAGAATCGACTCCGCCTACACGCCCGAGGCGATCGACATCGTCATCGTCTACGAGGACGACGCGGTGATCGTGATCGACAAATCCGCAGGCCTGGTCGTGCATCCCGGTAGCGGTAACTGGAGCGGCACGCTCGCCAACGCCCTCCTGCATCATGCGCCGCAATTGTCGGAAGTACCGCGCGCCGGAGTCGTGCATCGGCTGGACAAGGACACCACCGGCCTCATGGTGGTCGCGAAGACCCTCACCGCGCAGACCGCGCTGGTGCGTCAACTGCAGGATCGAAGCGTCGAGCGCCTCTACCTTGCGCTGGTGCGCGGAGCGGTACGCGGCGAAGGAACGGTGGACGCGCCGATCGGCCGCGATCCGCATTCGCGCACCCGCATGGCGGTGACCGACGCGGGCAAGGAGGCGATTACGCATTACCGCGCGATCGAGGCGCTCGAGGGCGCGACGCTGCTCGAATGCAAGCTCGCCACCGGCCGCACCCACCAGATACGCGTGCACATGGCCTCGATCGGTTTTCCGATCGCGGGCGACCCGGTGTATCGCAGCGCGCTGCGCGCGCGCCTGCCGCGCGCGGGTGAACGCAACGTTCCGGTGCCCGAGGCGATCAAGGCATTCCCCCGCCAGGCGCTTCATGCGCGGCGCCTGGCCTTCATTCATCCGGTCTCGGGCGAGCGGGTGGGCTTCGATGCGCCGCTGCCGGCGGATTTCGCCGCCCTGCTCGCGACACTGCGCGAGGCGATGTGAGCAAGCTCGCGGGAGTCGTTGAACGGAGCGTCGGCCGAATCGCGGGGGCAAGGCGCGCCCCGCACATTCTTCACGCCGCTTCGCGATGAGCGCGTCCGACTGGATCACACCGCGCTGGGCGGTGCATGAGCGCGTACGTTCCCTGATCACCACGCGCAAAGGAGGCGTGAGCAACGCGGCCTGGGCGAGCCTGAATCTCGGCACGCACGTCGGCGACGATCCGGCGCATGTCGCGCAGAATCGCGCGCGGGTGAGGGCGCATCTGCCGGCCGAACCGCTCTGGCTGACGCAGGTGCACGGCACGCGCGTGGTGGAGCACGGACCCGGAATCGTTGGCGGTATCGAGGCCGATGCCGCCGTATCCCGTGCACCGGGCCAGGTCCTTGCGATAATGACGGCCGATTGCCTGCCGGTGCTGCTTTCCGACGGCAGTGGCGAGGCGGTAGGCATTGCACACGCCGGATGGCGCGGACTTGCCGATGGCGTGATCGAGAACACGGTGAGCGCGATGGCGGTGCCGCCTGCGCGGATGGCTGCGTACCTCGGTCCCGCAATCGGGCCGCAGGCCTACGAAGTGGACGAAGACGTGCGCGCTGTGTTCATCGCGCATGATGCGGCCGCGTCGGGGGCGTTCGTCGCGCGGGGCGGCGGCAAGTACCACGCGAATCTTTACCTGCTTGCGCGCATGCGGCTTCGCGCGCTCGGCATCGATCGCGTCGAGGGCGGGGATCGTTGCACCTTGCGCGAATCCGCCGATTTCTTTTCGTATCGCCGCGACCGGGTCACCGGCCGCATGGCGAGTTTCATCTGGATGGAGTAACAGGGCTTGAGCACGATTGCATGGATTGCGTTCGCGAGCATCGCGGGCGGGGTGATATCGGTGGCGCTGGCGGGGATGATCGCGTTTTCCGCGCGCGCCTCCTGGGTGCCGGCGTTGGTGAGCTTCGCGATAGGCGCGCTGCTGGGCGCGGTGTTCCTCGAGATTCTGCCGCATGCCTTCCATGACGCCGGCGAGAACATCTCCACGCTCACCGCCACACTGCTGGGCGGGATACTCGGGTTCTTCCTGCTGGAGAAGCTGGTGCTGTGGCGGCACTGCCATGTGGAGGACTGCGAAGCGCACGACCACCACAAGGAGGAGCCGAGCGCCCACGGCCGCAGCGGCATGCTGATCGTGATCGGCGACGGCTTTCACAATTTCGTCGACGGTATCCTGATTGCGGCGGCCTTCCTCGAGAGCACGCAACTGGGCATCGTCACCGCCGCGGCGGTGGTGGCGCACGAGATCCCGCAGGAGATCGGCGACTTCGTCATCCTGCTGCACTCGGGCTACAGCAAGACCAAAGCCATCCTCCTCAACCTGCTCTCCAGCCTCGCAATGCTGGTGGGGGGGCTGATCGGCTACTTCGCACTGCAGCAGATGCAGGGCTGGATCAATTCCATGCTCGTGATCGCGGCGGCGAGCATGATCTATGTGGCGGTGGCGGATCTCATCCCCGGCCTGCACAAGCGCACCGCCATCAAGGCGACGATCGAGCAGGTGCTGCTGATCGGCTCAGGCGTGTTCCTGATCTGGTTCGTGGGCGCGCTCACCGGGCACTCGCACTGAGCGTCCGCGATCCGGGTTATTCCAGATCCGGTATCGTGATTTCCCGGCTTCTAGCGCAGGTCATGGAGTTTTGAGATAAAAGTCGGAGAATTTCCGAATTCCGTTCGCGTGCAGCTCAGCCAGGGGACGGAAGCAGGCGGTCGTACTCCCTTTTTACCACCGCGTAGCACTCACAGGCGGTCTGCTCCAGCCGGTGGCGGCTGAGTACGGTGATACGGCCGCGGATGTAACGGATAATTCCTTCGCGCTGAAAATTGCCCGCGACTTCGGTCACGCTTTCGCGGCGCACGCCGAGCATGTTGGCAATCAGTTCCTGGGTCATCGCAATGTCCCGCGTCTGCAGACGGTCGAGGCTCAGCAACAGCAGGCGGCATAGCTGCTGCTCCAGCGAATGGTGCCGGTTGCAGACCGCGGTCTGCGCCATCTGCGTGATCAGCGCCTGGGTATAGCGAAGCAGCAGATGAAGCACCGGACCGGCGCGGTTGAAGTCCTGCTTCAGCAGCGCGGCCTTCAGCCGGTATCCGTAGCCTGCGCTTTGCACCACGGCGCGGCTGGGCGTGGTTTCGCCGCCCATGAACAGCGGTATTCCGAGGAATCCCTCGTTGCCTACCACCGCGATCTCCGCCGAGGCGCCGTAGTCCATGACATACATCAGCGACACGATCGCGGTAGTCGGAAAATACACCTGTTTCAGGCGCGCCTCGATTCATACAGTGCCTCGCCAAGCGGCATCTGCACGAGTTCAAGGTGCGGCTCGATACGAGCGAAATCGTCGGCGCGAAATCTTGCGAGGAGATGGTTCTGCTTCGGGATGTGCGGCACGGGCACGAACGGTGTTCCTCATTCCAATTGTGCCGAGACAATTGTGCCGAGAGCGGCGCGTCGATCCGGTCAATAATCGAGATTGAGTCGACTAAAGTCAGGGAAACCCTGATCAAGTCCCAATTGTGCAACGGATAGAACAGAGCATCCCTCTGGAGTGGAGGATATGCAAGGGGGCGATGCACACTTGTTCAGATGTTCCTCACCACGGTAGCACGTAGGTCCGATGAGATTGGGCACGGGAGCACATTGGGGGTGTGGGAATTCCACCGCGCGCGAGCGGGACGGGGATGCCGACGCCAGTTGCTCGCGGATTTGCGGGACCGTCCATTTCGAACCGCGGCTTGATCGCGGGATATTCAGCAGGATAAATACGCGGGTTTGAACGCGGTTTTCGGTGGTCCTCGCGGGTCCAGACAGGAGTCAGGCATGTCCGATGACATAGGTTCTCCCTTCAGCGTCAACGACTGGCGGCGCCTGCTGCATTCCTTCGGTGAAGATCCGATGCGGCAGGGACTGCAGGAAACACCGGAGCGCGCCACGCGCGCCTGGGCGCACTGGACGCGTGGGTATGCGGAAGACCCAAACGCGATTCTCAAGAGCTTTTCCGATGGCGGCGAGAATTACAACCAGCTCATCGTAGTCAAACGTATTCCTGTGTATTCGCATTGCGAGCACCATCTCGCGCCGTTCTTCGGGCATGCGGCGATCGGATATCTGCCTACCGGGCGCATCGTCGGCCTGTCCAAGCTCACCCGGCTGGTCAACTGCTTCGCGGCACGGCTGCAGGTGCAGGAGCGCCTGACCCAGCAGATCGGGCAGGCACTGCTCGAGCACCTGAAACCGCGCGCGGTCGGCGTGGTGATTCGCTGCCGCCACATGTGCATGGAATCGCGCGGCATCGCGGTGGCGGGAGAGGAGACAGTTACCTCGGCGATGCTCGGCGATCTGGAGAAAAACCAGGCGCAGCGCGCGGAGTTTCTGTCCCTGGTAGCCTGATCCGGTGGCATTCGGCAGGCGCGCCTTTGCGAAGTCCTGCCGTCGTAGTCGACCCGCGGCACGCGAAATTTGGGACGGATATGTTACGAATCCGAACATCTATCCTGCGTTCGCCGTGCGCAAATGGCCTTGCGCCGGGAACTTCTCCTGGGAACTTCTCCGACTCGATCCAGAGGCTGTGCCTGGGTTCACATCAGGATTCCCGACTTGTGAAGAAAATCAATCGCAGTGCCGCCTCGATTCTTGCCGTGTTGATGGCCACCATCCAGGGGTGTTCGATCACCGGTGTCCAGGAGGGCGCAGGCGAATACGCCTTGGACGCATGGATCTCGGCCAGGGTGAAGACCCTTCTCGGCGAAGACGCGCAGATCAGGGCAACCGAGATCAATATCGAAACCTCCAGGGGAGTGGTGCTGCTCACAGGGTTCATTAATTCCGAGTGGGCAATGGTCCAGGCCGTACGGAATGCGCAAACCATCAGCGGAGTCATCTCGGTCAAGAACGACATGCGTCTGAAGTAGGCGGTTCAGTCTTGGGCCGCGCGTCACGGCGATCCTCTGGTGAATGATTAAGGGGTCCCCCGGGAAGGGCGAGAGGCCGGGGACGGCAGTTCGCACGGAACCGAAGTGCCGGCTTATGCCGGATCGGGGATTGCGATCGACGCTCTTGAGGTGTCTGCTAAATGTTTTTAACGAAATCACCGGAATAACGGAAGCCAGGATGATGGATTGCACCACCGGTGTTGCCAGCGTATCAACCTTGCTTTGATGTCCGTCTGCGCAGCCGGTATCCTTCATGAAGCGGCGGGGCAGTGCCCCGCTTATTTGCAGTGCGAGCAATCGCCGCCAGGGTGTCCTTCATGGTTTTGCCACGGTTTCAACGCTTGTTCATGACATTGGCCGGCGTATTCGCCCTGCCGGGCGTGGCGGATGCGCAGAGCGCCAGCGCGACTCGCGGCATGGCCGACTACCAGGCGCACTGCCTGCAGTGCCACGGCGCGAAGGGCAAGGGCGACGGCCGCATCATGGACATGGAGAACCGGCGGCTTCCCGATCTCAGTCGGCTTTCCTTGCGCAACAAGGGCGTGTTTCCTGCGGACCGGGTGATGCAGATCGTCGACGGCACCGGGGTCATCGTCATCCACGGAACATCGGGCATGCCGGTGTGGGGCAAGGCCATGCGCGAGGAGGCGGTCGCGCAATGCAGGGCTTCCGGTTGCAATGCCGAGGTGATCGTGCGCGAGAGGCTTCGCGTGCTCGCCGATTACCTTGCGCTGCTGCAGGAAAAGTAGACTGGTAAACAGGTAGACAGGAAGAAAACGCAATTCAACAAGCAAAACAACGAGGAGCTTGTGTTGAGTGAGAACAGGTTTCATCCGTCGGGCGCGAGTGCCCTGACACCGAAGGGCCCGTGGGCGGCGAAGTGGCTAATGGCGCGCGGCGTGAAGACGCGTTATGTCGAGGCGGGGGAAGGCGAGCCCGTCATCCTCGTGCACGGTGCCGGTCCCGGCGCGGGCGGCGCGTTCGGCTTCGGCATGCTGATCCCGGTGCTGGCGAAGCACTTTCGCGTGATAGCGATTGATCTCGTGGGCTTTGGCGAGTCGGACAAGCCGACGAACCTGATGTACAGCCATCAGGATCACGTCAATCACCTCGCCGACATCGTCCATGCGCTGCAACTCGCGCCGGTCAA
>CAMBSA010000093.1 GCA_945869935.1 Bordetella parapertussis
CTTCGCTCGCAATGACTTCGGTCTGGCCCCGTCATTGCGAGGAGCCGCAGGCGACGAAGCAATCTCCTGCCTGACAGCGAATGTCAAGGCACCAGAATCGGCTTGACCGCCTCGCCGGAGAGAATAAGTTCGAACCCCTTCGCCGCATCCTTCAGCGGAAGGATGTGGCTCGCAATCGGTGAGAGGTCAACCTTGCCGGAGTAGAGCAGGGGCGTGGACTGCACCCAGCTGTCCCAGATGCGCCGGCCGTGGATGTTGATCATCCGCGGGCATTTGAGCAGCCAGAAGGTGAAGTCCACCGGGATGGCCGTAGGCGGTGCGCCGACCAGCCGGAAGTCGCCGCCCTTGGCGAGGCACTCGAACACCGCGCGGAAACCCGCCTCGGTGCCGGAGTATTCAATGCCGACATCGACGCCGTCGCCCGCGGTCATGTCGCGCACCACCTGCACGATGTCTTCGTTCTTCGGGTTCACCACCCGGTCCGCACCCATCGTCGACGCGGTGGCGAGGCGGAGCGGATTCGGGTCGCAGGCGATCACGGTGCGCGCGCCGAGCGCACGCGCCGCCGCCACGTTCATCAGGCCGATCGGCCCGCAGCCGTTCACCAGCACCGTCTGCCCGGACACGCCCGAGCCTTCCATGCTTGCATGCACCGCGATGCCGAAGGGCTCGAGCATCGCCGCGATATGGTGAGGAAGGTGCGCCGGATTTTTCCAGGCAATGCGCGCCGGCACCACCGCGTATTCGGCGAAGCCGCCGTTGAAGTCGATGCCGGGGTAGGTCGTGTTGGTGCACAAGTGCGCCTTGCCCGAGCGGCAGGGCTTGCAGTGGCCGCAGAACACGTGGCTCTCGAGGCTCACGTGGTCGCCGACCGCCACTTCCGTCACGCCCGTGCCGAGCGCGTCCACCACGCCGCTTGCCTCGTGCCCCATCACCAGCGGCAGGCGCATGCGGCGCGCGATCCGTGGCGCCCACTTGTAGATCTGCATGTCGGTGCCGCAGATGCCGGCGGCGGAGATCTTCAGCCGGATCTCGCCCGCGCCCGGAGACGGCACGTCGACCTCGCGCAGGCCGATGCCGCCTTCCTTCGCTTCCAGCTTGCAGAGTGCGAGCATCGGGTGCGCCTTGTCAGATGTGGTAGATGTCGACCGAGCCAACCAGCTTGTCGTTGATCATGATGATCTTCTTTTTTGCGATCTTCAGCGCATCGCCCTCGCGGCGCAGCTCGTATTCGTATCGCCCGCCGCGGGTGATGCCGCCGTGCAGGCCGTAGGAATGCACGAGCCAGTGCGCGCGAACATCCACTTCCTTTTCACGCTCGGCCAGTATCTGCACGTTGCTCACGATATGGACCGTCCTGTCCATGGGCGTCGATGCGAACGACTCGCCGCTTTCGAGGCGGAACACGCGATCCTCGAGGCGGGTGCGCGGCGTGAGGTAGAGCAGGTTGAGCGCGCCGTGCGGGTTGTCGGTGACTTCCGACTCGCTTTGCCAGGCGGGCATCCAGAGCAGGCAGTCCTCGGCGTAGAGCTCGATCCACTCGTCGAAGCGCTTGTCGTCGATCAGCATCGCCTCGCGGTTGACGAGGTCGGTGACGGCATCACGAAGCGAGGTGGCCATCATTTCGCCCCTCTCATCAGCGTGTCGCGCCAGTAACGGAAAAAGCCGTAGTAGAGCGTCTCGTGGTCCCAGTTGCTGTTGAAGGTCGCGGGGTGGCCGCCGATGCTCTCGAGGTCCTTGTCCTCGCTTCCCTGCTTGTGCTCGGTGACGCCGCGGGCAAGGTCGTTCCAGCGCGCCGCGCGGCCGTAGCCGCCTACATGGGTGGATTCGAGCGCGGCGAGGTCATCCGACGTTGCCATGCCGGTGGTTAGGTAGAAGTCCTCGAACTTGCGCATCCGCGCCTGCCGGGCTTCGGCCGATTCGCCGATCGGCGCGACGCAGCGCACGGTGATTTCCGCGGATCCCGGCCCCACCGGCTGAATCACGCGGATCTGCGAGGACGGGTTGTCCATGATCAGCACGTTCGGGAAAATGAAAAGATTCTTGCCGCGATAGAGCATCCAGTTCACCCGCTCGGGGGAATACTCGCGCTCGAGGCGCTCCTTCTGCATCCAGAGCGGATGCACTTCCGGCGTCGAACGTTCGGCCCAGATGCCGAGATGCCCGTTGCCGAAATCGTAGGTCGCGGTCTTTACCTCGCCGACAATGCGGCCCGCCTCGGTCTTGCCCAGACCCTTCACGCCGTCGCGTTCCTCGCGGTTGGAGACGGTGCTCGCAAACACGCGATGCACGGTGGAGACGTGATAGCCGTCCACGCCGTTTTCCGCCTGCATCTTCCAGTTGCCCTGGATCACGTAGGTCGAGGAGCCCTTGAGCACCTCGAGTCCTTCGGTGGACTGGTCGACGAGCAGGTCGATCCAGGTGCTTGCGCCGCCGAGCCAGTCCTTCAGCACCGGCACGTCCGGATTCAGGCTGCCCCAGATGAAACCGCGATAACTCTCGATCCGGGCGATCGGCGTGAGCGAAAAGCGGTCGCGCACCGACTGACCGGGCTCGAGTCCGGCGTAGGCGCCGGACTCTTCATTCTTGATCTTGATGCACTTGCCCTCGGCGTTGAACACCCAGCCGTGAAAGCGGCAGGTGAAGGCCGAGGCGCGTCCGGACTCGAAGGGCACGAGCGATGCGGCCTTGTGCGCACAGGCATTGATGTAGCCGCCGATGCCGCCGTCCTTCTTTCGCACGAGGAACACCGGCTGCCGGCCCATCCTGGTCGAGAAGTAGTCGCCGGGCTTTGCGATCTGGCCTTCGTGGGCGAGGAACACCCAGCCGTTCTCGAAGAACTGGTCGATCTCCGATTCGTAGATCTCGGGATCGCAGTAGACGGCGCGGTCGACGAGGAAGCGGCCGTCGCTCTCCTCGATCATCGACGCCACACGGTCTTTCGTAAGCATGCGTGCTTCCTTTTTGCGCGGGTGGTGCTGAGCAGGTGGCGGATGTTAGCAGCGGGGTCCACTCATGCCAAGAAGTTTGGGGCGGGGATAGAGGTATATCCAAAAAGAATGGCGACAACCTCCTGCGCTAACTGCGCAAGCAGGGGGATTGGGATTACACTTCCGCGCGTTCCTGCAGAGGACCGGCAGGAACGTTCGAGGAGCAAGTCATGCAATTCAAGGATGTCTCGCGACTGGTCGTCGACCGGGTCGATCGCGGCGAGTTTGCCGTGCATCGCGACCTGTTTCGCGACCCGGAGATTTTCGAACTCGAGATGCGCCACATCTTCGAGGGCACCTGGGTGTTTCTCGGCATGGCTTCACAAATTCCGAAGCCAAACGATTTCTTCACCACCAACATCGGCAGGACGCCGGTGATCGTCTCGCGCAGTGCGAAGGGAGAACTCGCTGCGTTCATCAACAGCTGCCGCCATCGCGGCGCAATCCTCTGCCACACCGACAGCGGCAATTCGAAATACCACGTTTGCAACTATCATGGCTGGGCGTACGACTCGGGCGGCAAGGTGGTGGACATCAAGGACCGCAAGGCGGCGGGCTACCCCGAGAGCTTCGATCGCGACGACCACAACCTGATGCCGCTCGGCCGCTTTGGCGAATACCGGGGCATCCTGTTCGGCAGCCTGAATCCCGATGTGCCGTCGCTGGAAGAACACCTCGGCGAGACGCGCACCTTCCTCGACATGGTGATGGACCAGAGCCCGCAGGGCATGGAACTCATCCCGGGCGTGTCGCGCTACACCTTCAAGGGCAACTGGAAGCTGCAGATCGAGAACTGCGTCGATCTCTATCACCTGACGTCCGCGCATCCGAGCTTCATCGAGATCGTCAATCGCAGGAAGAGCGGCGAATCCAAACACGGCCTCAAGGCGCTGGACTTCAACGACTATCGCCTGCCCGGCGTGGTTCGCGGCAGCTACACCTTCGAGCACGGCCACGCAATGGTCTGGGGCGGCAATGCCGCGCCGGAAGTGCGCCCGCTCTGGAGCATGATCGACGAGGTGAAAGGCCGCGTCGGTGCGCTGCGAGCGCAGTGGATGCTCTCCACCCGCAATCTCACCATCTATCCGAACGTGCAGTTCGCAGAGAACGCGTCGCTGCAGATCCGTGTCATCCGGCCCTTGTCGGTGGACAAGACCGAGATGACGATTTATTGCCTTGCGCCGGTGGGCGAGCCGGATGACGCGCGCGAATTCCGCATCCGCCAGTACGAGGATTTCTTCAACTCGACCGGGCTTGCGACGCCGGACGACACCACCTCGTACGAGGACTGCCAGATCGGCTACCGCGCGCGCCGGATCGAATGGCAGCAGGGGTATGTGCGTGCGATCGGCATGGTGCAGCGGGGGGCGGACGACTATGCGAAGGAACTCGGCGTGAATCCCGCGACCAGCATGTCGGGCAATTTCGATATTCAGGACGAAACCGTATTTCATGCCGGATACCGCGAGTGGATGCGGCTGGTGAAAAAGGGTTTGGAAGGCACGGCGAAGGCCAAGCCTGCCGGGATCGGGAAGCAGGCCGCGAAGAAAGCCGGGGCGACGAAGCCTGCGGTGAAAAAGGCCGCCGCGAACAAGGCCGCAGTGAATAAGACGCGGGCGAAGAAGGCGGTGCTGAAGAAAAGCGCGCCGTCCAAAGCGCGCGGCAAGGCGAAGGGGAGGGCGCGATGAACGCGGAATTCTTCGATGCGTCCGCCCTGCTCTCGAAAGAGGCCTATGCGCTCGACACGCAGGACTGGGACGGCTGGCTCGCTCTGTTCATTCCGAACAGCGAGTTCTGGGTGCCCGCATGGAAAAGCGAACACGAGCCGACCTCCAATCCGAAGCGCGAGCTGTCGCTGATCTATTACTCCAGCCGCGGCGGACTTGAAGACCGTGTCTGGCGGGTGCGTTCCGGTCGGTCGGTCGCGTCAAAGCCGATGCCCCGCACCCAGCATGCGATTACCAACGTAATGCTCGCCGCGGTGGTCGATGCCGGCGATGCGCTCCGCGTGCTGTCGAATTTCACGGTTCACCAGTTCCGCACCAAGACGCGCGAGACCGAGGTGCTGTACGGCCGCTACGAGCACGACCTCGTGCGCGAGGCGGGTGAGCTGAAAATCCGCCGCAAGAAGATCATCCTTCTCAACGACTACATGCCAGCGATGCTGGACTACTACTGCCTCTGAGGGACACCATGGACAAGGCACCGCAAGTGACGCTTCGCAGCACCTCGCATTTCTTCCTCGAAGGCCTGAACGAGATCGGGCTCGACTACCTGTTCTGCAACCTCGGCACCGACCATGCGCCGCTGATCGAAGAGATGGCGCGCTGGAGGCGCGAGGGTCTTTCCTATCCGAAGACGATCCTGTGCCCGCACGAGAATGTTGCCTGCCACATGGCGGCGGGCTATGCGATCGCCACCGGCCGCGGGCAGGGCGTGATGGTGCACGTCGATGCCGGTACCGCGAACTCCGCGATGGCCATGCACAACATGTACCGCGGCCGCGTGCCTGTGATGCTGATCGCCGGCCGCGCACCCTATACCTCGCGCGGCGAGCTGCAGGGCTCGCGCGACAGCTACGTCCATTTCGTGCAGGAGCCCTTCGACCAGGCGAGCGTGGTGCGTCCCTACATGAAGTGGGAATACACCCTGCCCTCGGGCGTTATCTCCAAGGAAGTGCTGCGGCGTGCGCACACCGTGATGCAGAGCGACCCGAAGGGGCCGGTCTACCTGATGCTGCCGCGCGAGACGCTCACCCAGACCTGGGACGCGGCGGCGGTGCGTTCCTTCCCGGTGGAGCGCTACGGTGCGGTCGAGGCGCGCGGTGCCGACGCTGAGACAATCGACACGATCGTGGGCAAGCTGCTCGGCGCCCGGAGTCCTACGATCATCACCTCCTATGCGGGTCGCAATCCGGCGGCGGCAAACGTGCTGGATGAGCTTGCGCGCTTTGCCGGCATCCGGGTGTTCGAGTCCAATCCGGTGTATCTCAACATTCCCCACGATTCGCCCTGCTTCGCGGGGTTCATGCCGGGCAAGTACGTCGCCGAATCGGACGTCGGCCTGATCATCGACGCGGACGTGCCCTGGATTCCGAAGGACATTCCGGACAATGCGTCGAACTGGTGGGCGCATGTCGACATCGACACCGTCAAGCGCGCGTTCCCGCTGTGGAATTTTCCGAGCAACCTGCGTGTGGAAGCCGACAGCTGCCGCGTGCTCGCGCAGATTCTGGAGGCGCTCAAGGCCAAGGCCAGCCCCGCGTTCCGCGACGCGGCGGCAAAGCGCGTGGAAGAACTCGCGAAGGAACACGCGGCACGCACGCAGAACCTGGCGAAGATCGCCTCCGACAAGGGCGAGAAGGGGAAGATCAATCCGAACTACGTCTGCGCGGAACTGGGCAAGGCCCTGTCGCAGGACGACATCGTGGTCAACGAGGCGGTGCGCAACCTGCCCACGGTGTTCAACCAGGTGATGCGCACCCAGCCCGGCACGCTCGTGGGGCTTGCCGGCGGCGGCCTCGGTTTCTCCGGCGGCATGGCCCTGGGCATCAAGCTCGCGAACCCGGACAAGACGGTGGTGCAGGTCATCGGTGACGGTGTGTTTTATTTCTCCACGCCCGAGGCGGTGTACGCGACGGCCAAGCAGTATTCGCTGCCGATCCTCACCGTCGTGCTCGACAACACCGGCTGGGCGGCGGTGAAGGAAGCGACGCTGCGGGTGTACCCCGGCGGAATCGCGGAAAAGGACAAGCACTACGAGGCGCATCTCGCCACCGATATGGACTTCGCCAAGGTGGTCGAGTCTGCCGGCGGCTACGGCGAGAAGGTGGACGATCCCGCGGACGTGCCGGCCGCGATCGCGCGCTGCCTGAAGGAAGTCCGCGGCGGCCGCTCGGCGGTGCTGCACGTAAAGATCATTCCGCTTTAAAAGCACTGATTTCACCGCCAAGGCGCCAAGAAGCAAAACCAGAACCGGAAGGCTTCGGAACAGGGAGG
>CAMBSA010000094.1 GCA_945869935.1 Bordetella parapertussis
GTCCGACTACACGGCGTACATGTATCTCGGCGAGCTCATCGAGTACGACGTAACCGACACAGTGTTCATCAAGCCCAAGAAAAAGCAGACCGAGGACTACATCACCGGTCGATTCGGGTAGTCGCATCCGGTCAAATTGCCTGAGATATCTGCAGGCGATCTTTGCGGTACGCTCCCGGACAATGATCGGGTTGCTGCAAAGAGTGACGGGTGCGAGCGTTGCCGTAAATGGCGAAGTGGTTGGTGCCATCGGCCGGGGCTTGCTGGTGCTTGCCTGCGCCGAACCGTCCGATACGACGGCCAGCGCCGAGAAATTGCTGCAACGACTTCTCGCTTATCGGGTCTTTCCCGATGACGCAGGAAAAATGAACTGGTCTCTTGCCGGCACGTGCGGAGGCCTTTTGCTTGTGCCCCAGTTCACGCTTGCCGCGGACACCCGCTCCGGCCTGCGTCCGAGTTTCTCTTCCGCGGCCTCGCCGGCGCTGGCGCGAACCCTGTTCGATTTTCTAGTGGCGCGGGCGCGAGAGCTTCATGCAGACGTGGCGGCGGGGCAGTTCGGCGCGGACATGCAGGTAAGTCTGGTCAACGATGGCCCGGTGACGTTCTGGCTGCAGGTGCCATGAGCGTAGCGGGGGGGAAGGTCTTCCCGGCCTGCTGTTTGCTCCGGACGGCTACGACGGGTACAATTTCGGGTTTCGTCCTGCAGACTGAAGATATCTCACTCATGCGTCGCAAACTGGTCGCCGGAAACTGGAAAATGCATGGCGGCCTCAGCGCGAACGAGGGGCTTGTGCGCTCCATGCAGGCGCGGCTGACTGACGCAGTTGCGTGTGCGCTGTGCGTTCCGTTTCCTTATCTCGCGCAGATGTCAGGCCTTGTTGGCGGTACGTCTATCGCGCTCGGGGCTCAGTCGATATCCGAACACGATTCCGGTGCTTACACCGGTGAAGTGTCAGGTGGGATGCTCAAGGAATTCGGGTGCGAATACGTAATCGTCGGGCACTCCGAACGGCGGGCGATGTTCGCCGAGGGCGATGCGCGTGTAGCGGCAAAGTTTGCGGCGGCATTGCGTCACGGGCTTACCCCGATCCTTTGCGTAGGGGAAACGCTTGCCGAGCGTGATTCAGGAGAAACCGAAACGGTTATTGCCCGGCAGATCGATGCGGTTATCGAGAACTCCGGTGTGGGAACATTGGGCAAGGCGGTTCTTGCCTATGAGCCTGTTTGGGCAATCGGGACCGGTCGAACGGCCACGCCCGATCAGGCGCAACAGGTGCATGCTTTTTTGAGAGGTCGAGTCGCTGCGCTCGATGCTACTGTGGCGAACGGCCTCGTGATTCTTTATGGCGGTAGCGTCAAGGCGTCGAATGCCGCGGAAATGTTCGCGATGGCGGACGTAGACGGCGGGTTGATCGGCGGAGCATCGCTGGTCGCGGATGATTTTCTGGCGATTTGCCATGCGGCAACTCGGCAGTAACGGAAGGCGGAAATGAATATCTGGCTGACTCTGGTTCTGATCGTTCACGTGATGGCGGCCCTTGGGGTCATCGGACTTGTTCTTTTACAGCACGGCAAGGGGGCTGATATGGGAGCGGCCTTCGGCGGAGGTTCCTCGGGGAGTCTGTTCGGAGCGACCGGTTCCGCGAACTTCCTTTCGCGTGCGACGGCAATTCTCGCAACTGTATTCTTTCTTACCAGCCTCGGGCTTGCGTATCTTGCGACCCACAAACCGCGTGAGTCTGGTGGAGTGATGGAACGTGTCAAGGACGAGTCGCCCGTCCCGACGCCATCGGGAGTTGCTCCGACTATTGATGCGAAAGCCGTGGCGCCATCGACTGACAAGTCGACAGATAGCAATTCGAAGGCGAACGACGTACCGAAGTAGAGTAAAATGCAGCGCCCGCATCGTTGAATCGCCGAAAAGAAAAGCAGGCGAATCAGGGATGCAGAGGTGAGCACGCCGACGTGGTGAAATTGGTAGACACGCCATCTTGAGGGGGTGGTGGGGAAACCCGTGAGAGTTCGAGTCTCTCCGTCGGCACCAGTACAACGTGGGAGGACCTGGTCCCGGGAAAATGTGCCCGGGCAGGTCCATTGTTTTGAGAAGGGTTCGATCCGCGCTTTCGCGGCAGGCGTGAGCCAGGCCGCAGCGTCCGACAACACTTACGGTGCTAGACAGCTACTTCCCCGTTCTGCTCTTCATCTGCGTCGGGCTGGCCGTCGGCGTGGCTCCGGTCGTCCTGGGCTGGATCGCGAGCACACTGGTCGGCTCCAATCGTCCCGACAGTGAAAAACTCTCTCCCTACGAATGCGGTTTCGAGGCCTTCGAGGACGCGCGTATGAAATTCGACGTCCGTTACTATCTAGTGGCAATCTTTTTCATTATTTTCGACCTCGAAATCGCCTTTCTTTTCCCGTGGGCGATTTCCTTGGGTGAGATTGGCATATTCGGCTTCATATCGATGATGGTCTTCCTCGCAGTCCTCGTGGTCGGATTCATCTACGAGTGGAAGAAGGGAGCGCTGGAGTGGGAATGATCGTTGAAGCCGGACTGTCGGGCAGTTTCTCGGGAGCCGTCCATGGGTGCCAATGAAGGTGTGATGCAGCAGGGATTTGTCACCGCGTCCATTGACACGGTGATCAACTGGACACGAACCGGTTCGCTTTGGCCGATGACATTTGGCCTTGCCTGCTGTGCCGTGGAAATGATGCATGCCGGTGCTGCCCGGTACGATCTGGATCGCTTCGGCGTGGTGTTCCGTCCCAGTCCGCGCCAATCCGACGTGATGATCGTCGCCGGAACGCTTTGCAACAAGATGGCGCCGGCGCTTCGCAAGGTGTACGACCAGATGGCCGAACCCCGCTGGGTAATATCGATGGGGTCGTGCGCCAACGGCGGCGGCTATTACCATTATTCCTATTCGGTGGTCCGGGGCTGTGACCGGATTGTGCCGGTCGACGTCTACGTGCCCGGTTGCCCTCCAACAGCGGAAGCGCTGCTGTACGGCATCCTGCAGTTGCAGAACAAGATCAAACGCACCAACACGATCGCAAGATAGTCCATCGCCGATGACCGTCAAACTGGACCTGCTGAAGACCACCATCGAGAGCGCGCTTGGCGACAAGGTGGTATCAATATCCGGACATGTCGGCGAATTGACTCTGGTTGTCAAGGCGGCGGACTACCTCGAGTCCGCAAGGACTTTGCGTGACACGGCGTCGCTGCGGTTCGAGCAGTTGATCGATGTATGTGGCATGGACTACCAGACCTACGGTGATGGCGCGTGGAGCGGGCCGCGTTTCGCCGCGGTCGCGCACCTGCTCTCGGTTGAATGCAACCAGCGGCTTCGCTTGCGCTGCTTTGCGCCCGAAGATGACTTTCCGGTGGTGGATTCGTTGACATCCGTCTGGCCGAACGCCGACTGGTATGAACGGGAGGCGTTCGACCTGTTCGGTATCATGTTTGCCGGACACGAAGACCTGCGTCGCATTCTCACCGACTACGGTTTCGTCGGGCATCCTTTCCGCAAGGATTTCCCCCTGTCGGGCCACGTTGAAATGCGCTACGACCCGGACCAGAAGCGGGTGGTCTATCAGGCGGTGTCGATCGAGCCGCGCGAAATCGTGCCGCGCATTATCCGCGAAGACAACTACGCCGATCTCGGCAAGAAGTACTGAGCCATGGCCGAGATACGCAACTACACGCTCAATTTCGGTCCGCAGCATCCTGCGGCGCACGGTGTGCTCCGGCTTGTGCTTGAGCTCGATGGCGAAGTAATCCAGCGCGCGGATCCGCATATCGGGCTCCTGCATCGAGGCACCGAGAAGCTTGCCGAAAGCAAGACCTGGATGCAGTCATTGCCCTACATGGACCGGCTCGACTACGTGTCGATGATGGCCAACGAGCATGCGTACTGCCTGGCAATCGAGAAGCTGCTGGGGGTCGAAGTACCCGAACGCGCGCAGTACATCCGGGTCATGTTCGACGAGATCACCCGGATACTTAATCACCTGCTCTGGCTGGGCGCACACGCGCTGGACATCGGCGCAATGACCATGTTTCTCTACTGCTTCCGCGAGCGCGAAGACCTGATGGACTGCTACGAGGCGGTATCGGGTGCCCGGATGCATGCGGCGTACTATCGGCCCGGTGGCGTGTATCGGGACCTGCCCGACCGCATGCCCCAATATCAGGTGACGCCGTTCCGGAATGCGAAGGATGTGGTGAGGCAGAACGATGCCCGCCAGGGTTCCATGCTGGACTTCATTCAGGATTTCACGAAGCGGTTCCCGCGTTACGTCGACGAATACGAAACACTTCTCACCGACAACCGTATCTGGAAGCAACGCACCGTCGGCATTGGCGTCGTGACACCTGAACGTGCGCTGGCGCTTGGATTCACCGGCGCCATGCTTCGCGGGTCGGGGATCGCCTGGGATCTGCGCAGGAAGCAGCCCTATGAAGTCTACGACCGGCTGAAGTTCGACATTCCGGTAGGCGCAAACGGTGATTGTTACGACCGCTATCTGGTGCGGATCGAGGAAATGCGCCAGTCGAACGGGATCATCCGGCAGTGTGTCGACTGGCTTCGCGCCAACCCCGGCCCTGTGATCACCGGTAATCACAAGGTTGCGCCGCCGTCGCGCGTTGATATGAAGACCAACATGGAAGAGCTGATCCACCACTTCAAGCTCTTCACTGAAGGATTGCATGTTCCGCCGGGCGAAGCCTATGCGGCGGTGGAACACCCCAAGGGCGAGTTCGGGATCTATATCGTGTCGGACGGCGCCAACAAGCCATACAGGCTCAAGATCCGCGCGCCGGGGTTCCCGCATCTCGCTGCGCTGAACGAAATGTCCCGCGGCCACATGCTTGCCGACGTTGTTGCGATTATCGGAACCCAGGATATCGTGTTCGGGGAGATAGACCGCTGATGCTGTCCGCCGAATCGCTCCGGAAAATCGATCGCGAGATCGCAAAATACCCCTCCGACCAGAAGCAGTCGGCGGTGATGGCATCGCTTGTCATCGCACAGGACGAGAAGGGCTGGCTCGCAACCGGGACCATGGACTTTGTCGCGGCCTATCTCGGCATGGCACCGGTGGCGGTGTACGAAGTCGCGACCTTCTACAACATGTACAACCTGAAGCCGACCGGCCAGTTCAAGCTCACGATCTGCACCTGTCTTCCCTGCGGGCTGCAGGGCTCGCTTGAGGCTGCCGATCATCTGAAATCGAAGCTTGGCATCGGTTTCAACGAAACCACCGCGGACGGAAAGTTCACACTCAAGGAGGGCGAGTGCATGGGCGCCTGCGCCATGTCTCCGGTCGTGCTGGTCAACAACAAGCGTATGTGCGACTTCATGTCCAGGGAAAAAAGCGATGCGCTGGTCGCCGAACTGCGCGAAACCCCTGCGGTGAGGGCCTGAAATGATCGACTACGGACCCGACGCGATTCTGATGGCCGGCCTCGACGGCAGCAATTGGGGCCTTTCCGACTATGAAAAGCGCGGCGGTTATGCTGCGCTAAGGAAGATCATTTCGGAAAGAATCACGCCGGATGCGGTCATCGCGGAACTGAAGAAATCCTCGCTTCGCGGCCGTGGCGGCGCAGGGTTCCCGACGGGACTCAAGTGGTCGTTCATGCCCCGCCAGTTTCCCGGTGCGAAGTATGTCGTCTGCAATTCGGACGAAGGCGAGCCCGGGACCTGCAAGGACCGCGACATCCTGCGTTACAACCCGCATTCGGTGATCGAAGGCATGATCATCGCGGGATACGCGATGGGCGCCACCGCCGGATACAACTACATCCATGGCGAGATATGGGCAGTGTACGAGCGATACGAAGAGGCGCTTGAGGAGGCCCGCAAAGCGGGTTATCTCGGCAAAGGCATCCTTGGTTCTGATTTTAGCTATGAACTTTACGCGCACCCCGGTTATGGCGCGTACATCTGCGGCGAGGAAACCGCACTGCTCGAGTCGCTTGAGGGAAAGAAGGGGCAACCCCGCTTCAAGCCGCCGTTTCCGGCAAGCTTCGGGCTGTACGGCAAGCCGACAACGATCAACAACACCGAAACGTTTGCGACGGTCCCCTGGATCATCCGCAATGGCGGCGAGGCGTTTCTCGCACTGGGCAAACCGAACAACGGCGGTACCAAGCTGTTCTCCGTCACCGGGCATGTCAACAAGCCGGGCAACTACGAGGTCAAGCTGGGCACGCCGTTTGCGAAGCTTCTCGAAATGGCGGGCGGCGTACGCGGCGGCAACAAGCTCAAGGCGGTGATTCCGGGCGGTTCGTCCATGCCGGTGCTGACGGCGGATGTGATGATGGCGACCGACATGGATTACGACTCGATTGCCAAGGCGGGCTCGATGCTCGGCTCCGGCGCGGTGATCGTGATGGACGAGACCACCTGCATGGTGCGCGCGCTCGAACGACTGTCGTATTTCTATTATGAAGAATCCTGCGGGCAGTGCACTCCCTGCCGCGAGGGAACGGGCTGGCTTTATCGGGTGGTGCACCGAATAGAAACCGGGCAGGGCCGTCAGGAAGACCTCGCTCTGCTCGAGTCGGTGGCAGACAACATCGCCGGCCGCACGATCTGCGCGCTCGGGGATGCGGCCGCGCTGCCGGTGAAAAGCTTCCTGAAGAACTTCCGGCAGGAGTTCGAGTACCACATCGAGAACAAGCGCTGCATGGTGCAGGGCGTTGCGATCGAACCGAAGTGGGGCAGGGCGGGCGTATCCGCCGCCCACGAACCCAACCTCGTCCGGGCGGCATGACATGAGCGGCCTGAAAGTCGAAATCGACGGCAAGATCATCGAGGTCCAGCACGGCTCGATGGTGATGGAAGCCGCGACCAAGCTCGGCATTTACGTTCCGCATTTCTGCTATCACAAGAAGCTGTCGATCGCGGCGAATTGCCGGATGTGCCTCGTGGAAGTTGAAAAGGCGCCCAAGCCAATGCCGGCCTGCGCGACG
>CAMBSA010000095.1 GCA_945869935.1 Bordetella parapertussis
CAACGTGTCCCTGCGAACCGTATTCAAGGGGGTCTGGCCGTTTGTGATTGCGGACTGCGTACGTCTCGCGATACTTGTTGCTTTTCCCGCAATCAGTCTCTGGTTGCCGCAGCTCCTATTCAAATAGGCTCGCGGCGTTTGCCATACGGTGCCCGCGCCGGAAACGAGGGCATTCCCGCCGACCGGATCGCTTTGATCCTGGTCAAACATTCGTGTCAAACCGCGATTCGCTCGCTTCCGAGCGGGAGAACCAGGACTTTCAGAAGCTGTTCAGCAAGATCGTGAGTCTGGCGCCCCCAGCGATCGGGGTGGGCCCGAAGTTGTCCTGAGCCTAGGTTGCCGGGGCATGTGGCTGATTTCTTCGGTTGGTCGGTCAGGCCGACATCGGTTAAAGTAATTGCGGGAGGGCCCACGCCGCTGCGCGGGTCGGCATATCACGTTGGGACGCAGTCGCGCTCAGGAGAACGGGCATGTTCGCGATCGAATACAAGGGTGACGGTGCGCCGATCTGCTGCCAAGTGCCGGGCGTCTCGCCGGACCCGGTGGTGGTCTGGAGTTCGCGGGACGTGGCACAGACGTTCATCGACAGCAAGGGTGGCGGGGCCGACTACGAGGTAGTGGAGGTCAACGAAAAGGCCATGGAGGCGATGGCGACTGCGCTCGGGTGCAGCGTTGAGAGTCTCATGCTGGAGCCCTACCCCAGCTGAACTTCGGTGCCTGCGGCGCATCGCGGCAGGCGGACTAGGTCGCCTGCAGATTTATTTCCAGATTGTCGATCAGACGCGTCCGGCCGATCCTGGCGGCGCCAAGGATCACCAGCGATTCATCACTCGCATCGGGTGACGACAGGTCGCGTTGGCGGCGAATGGTGATGTAGTCGGTATCCCATCCGGAGCGACCAAGCGTTTCGACCGATTGCTTCTCGATGACGGGAAAATCGCGGCGTCCGTGGCGCAGCAATCCCGCTGCTTCGGTCAGCACTTTGTACAGATCGGGCGCCTGGGCGCGTTCTCCTTCGGAGAGGTAGCCGTTGCGCGAACTGAGGGCGAGCCCGTCGCTTGCACGCACGGTGTCCGAGGCGACGATCTCGATCGGCAGCGCGAGTTGATTCACCATGCCGCGAATGATCAGCAGTTGTTGGTAGTCCTTTTTCCCGAATACGGCGGCATCGGGCTGCACGATATTGAAAAGCTTGAGTACGACCGTGGCGACGCCGCCGAAAAACCCCGGCCTGAATCGTCCTTCCAGTTCGTCGCCGACCTTCGGTGTCTGGACTAGATAAACCTGCGGTTCGGGATACAACACTGATTCATCCGGCGCAAACACGACGTTCGCTCCCTCTGCGGCGAGCATGCTGCAATCGGACTCGAATGTCCTCGGGTAGCGGTCGAAGTCCTCATTCGGCCCGAACTGGAGCCGATTGACGAAGATGCTCGACACGATGTAGTCGCCGTGTTGTTTCGCTGAGGCGAGCAGCGACATGTGTCCCGCATGCAGGTTGCCCATCGTTGGAACAAACACGACCCGGCGGCCCTTCGTGCGCGCATCGCTCAGCCGCGCGCGCAGCGCGTCGATGCGGGTGACGATTTCCATGCCTAGAACGAATGTTCGTCCGCGGGAAAGCTGCCGTCTTTTACCGCCTGGACGTAGCGCTGCACGGCTTCTTCTATGCTGGTGGCGCCTTGCATGAAGTTGCGAACGAACCTCGCCTTCTTGCCAGGAAAGACGTTGAGCATGTCGTGAAGCACAAGCACCTGCCCGGCGCAGCCTGCGCCCGCGCCGATGCCTATCGTGGGTACCCGAAGTTCGTCTGTGAGCCGTTTCCCCAGACGCGCCGGTATCGCTTCAAGGACAATCATGTCTGCGCCTGCCTCTTCGAGCGCAATCGCATCCGACAGCATCTGCTCCTCGGCGTCGGGGGTGCGCCCCTGCACGCGAAAACCTCCCAACTGATGCACCGACTGAGGCGTCAGCCCGAGGTGTCCGCATACCGGGATGGACCGTTTGGTGAGGAATCGCACCGTATTGGAAAAGATCGCGCCACCCTCGAGCTTCACCATATGGGCGCCTGCGGACATGAGGGTAGCGGCGCTTCTGTATGCCTGCTCCCGGGATTCCTGATAGCTGCCGAATGGCAGGTCCGCAATGACGAACGCGGAGGGCGAGCCACGAGCCACGCACGCGGTATGGTAGGCCATGTCGTTGATCGAGACGGGCAGGGGCGTTTGATGACCCTGAAGCACCATGCCCAGCGAATCACCGACCAGTAGAACGTCGACCCCCGCGGACTCGAGCAGGGCTGCGAAGCTCGAGTCGTAGCAGGTCAGCATCGCGATGCGCTCGCCATCCGCCCGCATCTTGTGCAGGCGAGGTAAGGTCATACGGCTCATGGCATCACTCCCCTAGATTGAAGAACTCCCTGCCGCCGCGCATGGTTGAAATGCGCTGCACCAGGAGTCCGAGATCCTTGTCGTTCTTGACGAAATTCAGCCGTTCGGAATTCACGATCAGGACCGGACCTTCATCATAGTGGTAAAAGAAGCGCCCGTAATTTTCCGCAAGCATCGCCAGATATTCCTCGCTGATCGGGCGCTCATAGTCGATTCCGCGCTTCCTGACGCGCTCGACGAGGACCTCGGTTGGGGCCTGGAGGTAAATCACTAGGTCAGGTCGCGGAGCCTGGGGCTTCAGGGTGTCGTAGATCTTCTGGTAGAGCGCGAGTTCATCTCCAGAGAGCGTGATCCGCGCGAACAGGGGGTCTTTCTCGAGCAGGAAGTCGGAGACTATCGGGCCGGAAAAGAGGTCGATCTGCGCCAACTCCTGTAATTGGCTTGCGCGCTGAAAGAGGAAAAAGAGCTGCGTCGGCAGGGCATGCCGACGCATGTCCTGATAGAAGCGGGGGAGAAACGGATTCTGCTCCGGACGTTCCAGGGTCAGCGTCGCGCCGAGTTTTTCGGCAAGCCGTCGGGCCAGACTCGTCTTGCCGACGCCGATCGGGCCTTCCACAACGATGTATCTGTATTTGGACAGGGGCATGCGGTGACTTTCTCGCCGCGACCGGCTCGAGCATTGCAGGTTCTTCTGGATTGAAGCTTGCGACGGATGCAGTGCTATCCGCGAAATACGAAATAAATGGCGCCCATGATACACAAGCCGGCCCAAGCGTAATCAAGCTTGAGCGTCTGGTTCATGTAGTAAATCGAAAACGGCGCGAGTGCCGTGAGCGTGATGGCTTCCTTCAGAATCTTGATCTGGGGCAGGCTGAGTTCCGTATGTACGATGCGGTTTGCGGGAACCTGGAGGAGGTATTCGAAAAGAGCGACCGACCAGGACACCGGGGCCCGCGACCCACCACGGTTTGGTGGACACCTCCTTGAGGTGGGCGTACCAGGTGAACGTCATGAAAATGTTGGACAGGACCAGCAAGCCGCCGGCTTGTCCAAGTACGGGAATGCTCAAGTTGCGGAAATCCTGTGGACCTCCTGGTCCATGCATGCCCGAAGGAGGTCGCCTACGTCGCCACGACCCGGAATAATCAGGTGCGGTGCGAGTTCCGCAAGCGGTTCAAGCACGAACCGTCGCTCATGCATGCGGGGATGCGGCACTGCGAGTTCGGGCACCGAGATGGTTTCCTGCCCGTGCAGCAGCAGGTCGAGGTCCAGTGTGCGCGGCGCGTTGCGGAATTCCCGGGTGCGTCCGAAGCGATCCTCGATTGCGTGAAGGTAGTCGAGCACTTCACGTGCCGGCAGAGCGGTCTCGATGCGTGCAACCGCGTTTATGAAGTCAGGCTGACCGGCGAAGCCGACCGGTGCACTGCGATAGAACGACGAATGCAAGAGAACACGGGTCTTCGGAAGATTTGCCAAGGCGTCGAGCGCCTTTCTAAGGGCGCCGATGGCATCGCCGAGATTCGCGCCCAGACCGATGAAGGTATCGTCGGGGCCCGGATTCATTCCGGCGCGGGCCCCGATTGCGGGGCGCCGCCGTCGGAGCGGCCGCTGCGCTTGCGCCTGCGTCGCGGCTTGGATTGGCCAGGCGAAGGTGCCAGAAGCATCAGTTGCTGATCGTCTGCCCCCGCGATTGCGAATGCCGTCCACCATCCGGCCAGGTCCTCCGACACCTCACCGCTCTCCGCGCGAAGCAGCAGGAAATCGTAGGCTGCCCGATATCGCTCGTTAGCCAGAAGTGAGTAGGGGCGCTTTCCGCTTCGCGCTTCGAAGCGCGGCTGCAGCGCCCAGATTTCCTTCATTACTGCGGTGAACCGTTTCGGTATCGCGAGCTTGTCGGTCTGTGCATCAAGCACGTCGTCCATTGCGCGATGCAGGGCCGGGATGGGCTTCAGGCCGTTTTTTTCCGCAGACTTCCATCCGGCCAGAACCTCGTGCCACAGCAGCGTTGCGAAGAGGAAGGCGGGCGAAACCGGCTTGCCGACGCGTACCCGCTCATCGGTCTGTTCGAGAGCAAGGTTCACGAATTTCTTGCCAAGCGGCTGCTCGAGAATCACGTCGAGCATCGGAAGCAGGCCGTGATGCAGGCCGTCATCCCGCAACTGGCGAACCGCGGAAGCGGCATGGCCCGAGAGCAGCAGCTTCAGCATTTCGTCGAACACCCGCGCCGGCGGAACGTTGCTGATGAGGTCCGCGAGCTTGCTTATCGGTTCGCGCGTGCGCGCTTCAATCGTGAAGTCGAGCTTGGCGGCGAAGCGTGCAGCCCGCAGCATTCTGACCGGGTCTTCGCGGAATCGTGCCCCGGGATCCCCGATGATTCGCACGGTGCGATGCTTGATATCGCGCATTCCGTTGTGGAAGTCGAGAACCGTCTCGGTTGTCGGGTCGTAATAAAGAGCATTCAGCGTGAAATCACGCCGGGCCGCATCCTGCTCCCGCGTACCGTAGACGTTGTCACGCAACACACGACCGTGTTCGTCCACCAGTCGCGCATTTTCCATCGCGCCGCTTCGCGCATGGTCGCCCGTGCCACGTCTGGGACGGTGCTCCGGAGCAGAGGCGGGCTTTTTTTCCGCATCGCTTTCATCGGGCGATGCGTCGCTGTTTCCTGCGCGGAACGTGGACACCTCGACGGTTTCGTCGCCGAACATCACGTGCGCGAGCTTGAAGCGCCTGCCGATGAGCCGCGAGCGCCTGAAGAGGCGGTGCACTTCCTCGGGCGACGCGTTCGTTGCCACGTCGTAGTCCTTCGGGCGAACGCCGATCAGGAGGTCACGTACCGCACCGCCGACGACATAGGCCTGATGCCCCGCGCCCTGAAGGGTGTCGCATACCTTGAGGGCTCCATTGGACAGGCGCTCTCTGCCTATCCCGTGCTTGGCTTTGGGAATAACGTCGTGGTCGGGTCTGGCGCCTAGACGCAGGACGCGCCGGAGTAGTCTTTTTATCAACGCGCGGGCGGCATGAGTGGGCCGGCTGCAGGCTCCAGCCGGAGAGAATAGGGGGCTTCGAGAAGTTTTCGCATCAAATCAATGCTCAAAGGGCAGCACTTGATGCTCTGGTGATGATACAGGAAAACGCGGCCATCCTCCGCGGGCGTGTTCAGCGAAGACTCACGACAGGCCAGTGTCGCGAGCGGGCGATTTCCGCGAGAGTCGCGTCGGGGTCGACCGCAACCGGGTGCGTCACCGCCTCCAGCAGGGGAATATCGTTTCGCGAATCGCTGTAGAAGCGGCTTTGTTCGAACGCATCAAGCGGGGTGCCCCGGGTTGCGAGCCAGGCATGAAGCCGGGCGACCTTGCCTTGCTGGAAGCAGGGGATTCCGGCCGGTTTTCCGGTGTAGCGCCCGGCGCTGAATTCGGGCTCGGTGGCAAGCAGATGATCAATGCCGAATTCGCGGGCGATCGGTGCGGTAACGAATGAGTTGGTGGCAGTGATGATGGCGCACAGGTCGCCGCTGCTCTTGTGTGCCGCGACCAGTGCGCGGCCCTTGTCCAGCACGATCGGGAGAATGCGTTCGCGCATGAAATCTTCGTGCCAATGCGCGAGTTGATCGGGGGTGTGGCGGGCAAGCGGTGCGAGCTGGAAGTCGAGAAATTCGTAGATATCGAGCGTGCCGGCCTTGTACTGCTCGTAGAAGCGCAGGTTCTCGGCCTCGTAGGTATCCCGCTCGAGGATGCCGCGATTGATCAGGAACTGCGCCCATTCGTAGTCGCTGTCCCCGCAGAGGAGGGTATTGTCGAGATCAAACAGTGAGAGATTCATGATTGCTTACCAAGTATGCAAGGGATGTGCAAAGTATCGCCGCGGGTCGACCGTACTGCTCGATATGCCATCCATGGTCTGGCGACTGACGGGGACGCCGGAGCTTTTGA
This sequence comes from Bordetella parapertussis, assembly GCA_945869935.1. GTDB lineage: Bacteria > Pseudomonadota > Gammaproteobacteria > Burkholderiales > SG8-39 > CAMBSA01. The sequence goes on from CAMBSA010000095.1 coordinate 6,323, forward strand.
TCATTTCAGGGACTTGAGCGCCTCACGTACGAGCGGCAACGTCAGCGGGCGCTTGAGGGCAAGCGACGCTCGATCCAGGGCATCCAGGATCGCAATTTGCGTCCTCATGTCGCGCGCCCGACGGGACAGCACGTAGTCAAGTATTTCCTGCGATACCGGCAATGCACGCGAGGCGGCATGTGCTTCGAGCGCGGCGCGCTTTTCCGCGTCGTTGAGCGGAATCAATTGCCGAACGATGCCTGCCCCTAGGCGTGTGCGAAGGTCCTCTCGCAAGGCGAGGTCCGCGGGTGCAAGCCTCCCGGTTGCAAGCAGGACGCCGCCTGCGAGGCGCAGCCTGTTGACGGCGTCGAAGGCAAGCAACTGGCCGTCCGGGTCGAGGACGTCCACTTCGTCCAGTGCAAGGACCTGCAGCATGGATGTGTCGAACGCATGAATCCTGGAGGCGTGAAGGTATCTCGCCTCTAGCCCGGCTTTGACCGCGGCATGAACAAACGCGTGTGCCAGGTGGGATTTTCCGCTTCCCGTCTCGCCCCAGAGAAAGACCACGGGCTCCTGTCCGGCGAGGGCTGCCCCGAGCGCGGCCAGCACGCCGGCGTTGCTCCCTGCGATGAAATTGTCGAGCGTGGGGTCG
>CAMBSA010000096.1 GCA_945869935.1 Bordetella parapertussis
CCCCAGCCTGCGTTGAAGATCGGCAAATCCTGTCGCCCCGCCCGTAACCATCGAAGTCAAGTCCCCCTGACACTCCATGACTAGCTTAACGCGGCGCCCGGAAATCGGTTGTCCGCTGAATGATGACGCCTGCACGATCTCCTACTCCCGAGAAACAACACTCGCCGGCTCTGCTAGTCTCGCCGGCAGTTTGAAGTTACGCAACAAATCCGACCGGCAAATCAGCGAGGTGAGACAAATGGAAATTATGGTCAAGGATGATCTGACGATCGAGATCGGCGATCCGCTCAACTTTCGCAAATTCAGCCTGAAAGTCGCGCACCCGGCGAGCGCCACCGAGCGCGTGGCTGGGGCGTGCAAGGGTCTGGCAACCCTCGAGGCGGACGGCCATGCATGGGTGGATGCCCAGCGCCTGCTCGACTGGCCGGGCCTGCGCGATGACCCGAAATGGAGCGAAGGCATTCGCGCGATGATCGAGAAAGCACGCCCCCACGGATGGATTGCCGACGACCCTCTGCGGATCAAGGCGCACATCGACTGGGCCTCCTGAGAGAGGCCTGCCGCACCCCGCGTATCAGGGCTGGAGCACGCAATCCACGTAGAACCGGGAGCCCTGCTCGCCCGGTTCTTCCACCAGACCGTGTATGTCCGTTTCGAACCCGGGGAATTTCGCGTTGAATTCACGCGCAAACTGCAGATACCGCACGATAGTCGAATTGAACCGCTCGCCCGGGATCAGCAGGGGAATGCCCGGCGGGTACGGGGTCAGCAGCACGCTGGTCACTCGCCCCTCCAGATGATCGATCTCCACGCGTTCGATTTCGCGGTGCGCCAGCATCGCGTAGGCATCCGAGGGCTTCATCGCCGGCTGCATGTCCGAGAGATACATCTCTGTGGTGAGCCTCGCTACATCGTTTGCGCGATATATGCCGTGAATCTGATCGCAAAGATCGCGAAGCCCGGTGCCTTCATAGCGCGGCTGCGACTGGCAGAAGTCCGGCAGCATCCGCCACATCGGCTGGTTCTTGTCGTAGTCGTCCTTGAACTGCTGCAATGCGGCCACCAGGGTGTTCCAGCGACCCTTGGTGATCCCGATAGTGAACATGATGAAGAACGAGTAAAGACCGGTCTTCTCCACGATCACGCCATGTTCCGCGAGATATTTCGTGACGATGGACGCGGGGATGCCGGTCTTCGCGAATTTTCCCGACACGTCAAGGCCCGGGGTGATGATCGTCGCCTTGATCGGGTCAAGCATGTTGAAGCCCGGCGCGAGATTGCCGAATCCGTGCCATTTGTCGTTCGCACGCAGGACCCAGTCCTCGCGTGATCCGATGCCCTCGGGCGCAAGCTTCTCGGGACCCCAGACCTTGAACCACCAGTCCTTGCCCCACTCGTCGTCCACCTTGCGCATCGCGCGGCGGAAGTCGAGCGCCTCGGCGATCGACTCCTCCACCAGCGCGGCCCCGCCGGGAGGTTCCATCATCGCCGCCGCCACGTCGCAGGACGCGATGATCGCGTACTGCGGGCTGGTGGAACTGTGCATCAGGTAGGCCTCGTTGAACACGTTGCGGTCGAGCTTTCGGTTCTGCGACTCCTGCACGAGGATCTGCGAGGCCTGCGAGATCCCCGCGAGCAGCTTGTGCGTGGAATGCGTGGCGAAGATCATCGAGTCCTTGCTGCGGGGGCGATCACGGCCGATCGCGTGCATGTTCTTGTAGAAATCATGGAAGGTCGCGTGCGGCAGCCAGGCCTCGTCGAAGTGCAGCGTGTCGATCGTCGAATTGAGCGTCTCCTTGAGCGTCTCGACGTTGTAGAGCACGCCGTCGTAGGTACTCTGGGTTATCGTCAGTATCCGCGGCTTCTTGTTCTTCGCCTCCCGCGCGAACGGGTTCGCCTCGATCTTCTTGCGGATGTTCGCCGGGCTGAATTCCTCCAGCGATATCGGACCGATGATGCCCAGATGGTTCCGAGTCGGCGTGAGGAACACCGGGATAGCGCCGGTCATGATGATCGAGTGCAGCACCGACTTGTGGCAGTTGCGGTCGACCACGACGATGTCGCCCGGGGCGACAGTTGAATGCCACACCATCTTGTTCGACGTCGACGTGCCATTGGTTACAAAAAAGCAGTGGTCCGCACCGAATATCCGCGCCGCATTGCGCTCCGAATTGGCGACCGGCCCGGTGTGATCGAGCAACTGGCCGAGTTCGTCCACCGCATTGCACACGTCCGCGCGCAGCATGTTCTCACCGAAGAACTGATGGAACATCTGCCCCACCGGACTCTTGAGGAACGCCACGCCGCCCGAGTGGCCGGGACAGTGCCAGGAATAGGAGCCGTCCTGCGCATAGTTGACCAGGGCGCGGAAAAACGGTGGCGACAGGCTGTCCAGATACGCGCGTGCCTCGCGGATGATGTGGCGGGCGACGAACTCCGGCGTGTCCTCGAACATGTGGATGAAGCCGTGCAGCTCACGCAGGATATCGTTCGGGATATGCCGCGAGGTCCGCGTCTCGCCGTAGAGATAGATCGGAATGTCGGCGTTCCGGAAGCGGATCTCTTCGATGAACTTGCGCAGCTTGAGTACTCCCGGGTCGAGTTCCGGCCCCGACGTGAACTCCTCGTCGTCGATGGACAGAATGAAGGCCGAGGCGCGGCTCTGCTGTTGCGCGAACTGGGAAAGATCGCCGTAACTCGTCGCGCCCAGTATCTCCATGCCCTCTTCCTCGATCGCCTTGGCGAGCGCCCGGATGCCGAGGCCACTGGTATTTTCGGAACGGAAATCCTCGTCGATGATGACGATAGGAAAGCGGAACTTCATCGGGTGCTCCCGAAAGAATGAATCAGGTCAGGGTTGAACAGACGCAGACAGCCGCGTGTGGCGACAGCACAAAACCACAAATGCAGGACTGGAACGGCCTCGGGCCGCCTTCGGGGTACAGGGTCCACGCGGAGTGCGCTAGGCGGGTCTGGCCAGAGAGCGCCGGACAGCACGAACGGAGACGATGCGCATTGCGCGCTGCCTGCCTGTATGTGACCTGGTAGCCACTGGTGTGCTGTGCGTGTAGTTGGCGGATCTCGAAGACGCGCGGACTATAGCCCCGGGTCCCACGGGGGTCAAGCGGTGAATACCCCGGACGACCACTCAGGCTGGCTGCATCGGGCCGATCGCGGCGCCCGACATTTGCCTACACCTTGGGCGGCGTGACGCCTGTCTGCCCCTGGTACTTCCCGCCCCGGTCCTTGTACGAGGTCTCGCAGACCTCGTCGGACTCGAAAAACAGCATCTGGGCGACGCCTTCGTTGGCGTAGATTTTCGCCGGCAAGGTCGTGGTGTTGGAGAATTCGAGCGTCACATGCCCTTCCCACTCCGGCTCCAGCGGCGTGACATTGACAATTATGCCGCAGCGCGCATAGGTGGATTTGCCAAGACACACCACCAGCACGTTGCGCGGAATTCGGAAATACTCGACGGTCCGGGCAAGGGCGAACGAGTTGGGCGGAATAATGCAGACATCGCCGCTGAAGTCCACGAAGGACTTCTCATCGAAGGCCTTGGGATCGACGATCGTCGAATTGATGTTGGTGAAGATCTTGAACTCGCGCGAACAGCGCACGTCGTAGCCGTAGCTCGAGGTGCCGTAGGAAACGATCCGCCTGCCGTCGACCTGCTTGACCTGGCCGGGCTCGAAGGGTTCGATCATTCTCTGACCCTGCGCCGTGCGCCGGATCCACTTGTCGGACTTGATTGTCATCGGGTTGGGTTCGTCGAAAAAAGCTTCGGGCCGCGTCAGGTGTTCTGGACCACTATGTTGGGGAACTTGGAACTCATGTCGCGCTGCAGATCCGCAATCCGGATCGCCACTTTGCGTGCGATCGCGCGGTAGGTTTCGGCAACCGCGCCTTCGGGGTCCGCAACTACGGAAGGCTTGCCCGAATCCGCCTGTTCGCGGATATGGATATCCAGCGGCAACTGGCCGAGCAGTTCCGTGCCGTAGTCCTTGCACATCTTCTCTGCGCCGCCGGTGCCGAATATCGGTTCCTCGTGGCCGCAATTCGAGCAGATGTGAATGGACATGTTCTCCACGATGCCAAGGATCGGTATTCCAACCTTCTCGAACATCTTCAGTCCCTTGCGCGCATCGAGGAGCGCAATATCCTGCGGCGTCGTCACGATCACGGCGCCCGTCACCGGGACTTTCTGGGCAAGCGTGAGCTGGATGTCACCGGTACCCGGCGGCATGTCGACCACGAGGTAGTCGACGCCCTTCCAGTTGGTCTCCTTGAGCAGTTGCTCCAGCGCCTGGGTGACCATCGGCCCGCGCCAGACCATGGGCGTATCCATGTCGATCATGAAACCGATCGAACTCGCCTGGAGGCCGTGGCCGTTCATTGGCTCGATCGTCTTCCCGTCGATGGATTCCGGACGGCCGGTAATGCCAAGCATCATCGGCTGGGAGGGTCCGTAAATATCGGCATCCAGCATTCCGACCGTCGCGCCTTCCGCGGCCAGCGCGAGCGCGAGATTCACCGCGGTGGTGGATTTGCCCACCCCGCCCTTGCCCGACGCGACAGCAATGATGTTCTTTATTTCGGGCAGCAGTTTCACCCCGCGCTGCACCGAATGGGCCACGATGCGGCTGCTTACCGACACTTTCACTTCGCCAATGCCGGGGAGTGATCGCAGACGAGCCGCCACCGCCTTGCGAATCGGCTCGAACTGGCTTTTCGCGGGATAACCGAGTTCGATCTCCACCGAGACGTTGGCGCCATCCACGGCCACCGACTTGACCGCCTTGCCGGATACGAGGTCGCGGCCGGTGTTCGGATCGAGCACTTCGCCAAGGGCGACTCTGACAGATTCCTGTGTATGGCTCATGAAAACTCGCCCGAAATGAAGAACGCGAATTTTACCGGTTTTAGACGGTGAAAGCGCCTAAACCCTTGCTAAAATTACGGTTTTAACAGCGCCCAACCAATTCGGGGAGATACCTTCCCGCGCTTGCCTGACTTCAGGGTCGCCGCAGCAACCTGTGCGCGTTCCGAAAGAAACAACCATGCCTCGCCGCCTTTTCATCACGACTGCACTGCCCTACGCCAACGGACCGTTCCACATCGGCCACATCATGGAGTACATCCAGGCCGACATCTGGGTGCGGTTCCAGCGCATGCAGGGCAACGAGGTGCATTTCGTCGGCGCCGACGATGCGCACGGCGCGCCGATCATGATCGCCGCCGAAAAAGCCGGACTGACGCCGGACGAATTCGTCGCGCGGATCGGCGCCGGGCGAAAACAGTACCTAGACGGATTCCATATTTCGTTCGACAACTGGCATTCGACCCATTCGGACGAGAACACCGTCCTGTCGCAGGACATCTACCGCAAGCTTGACCGCGCCGGCCTGATCTACACCAAGCCGGTCGAACAGTTCTTCGACCCGGTCAAGGGCATGGTCCTCGCCGACCGCTACATCAAGGGCGAGTGCCCGAAGTGCGGCGCCAAGGACCAGTTCGGCGATGCCTGCGAAGTCTGCGGCGCGGTGTACTCGCCGATGGATCTGATCAATCCCTATTCGACTCTTTCGGGTGCAAAGCCGGAACTGCGCACGTCCGAGCATTATTTTTTCCGGCTGTCCGATCCGAAGTGCGTGGCTTTTCTCAACGAATGGATCAACCAGCCCGGCCGGCTGCAGCCGCAGGTCGCGAACAAGGCACGCGAATGGCTGGAAGGCGAGGGGGACAAGGCGCTTGGCGACTGGGACATCTCGCGCGACGCACCGTACTTCGGCATCCCGATTCCCGACGCACCGGGAAAGTACTTCTATGTATGGCTCGACGCGCCGGTCGGTTATCTCGCCAGCCTGAAGAACTACTGCACCAAGCGCGGCATCGATTTCGACAGGCTTCTCGCCGATCCCGACACCGAGCAGCTGCACTTCATCGGCAAGGACATCATCTATTTCCACACCTTGTTCTGGCCCGCGATGCTGGAATTTTCGGGCTACAAGATCCCCGACAACGTGTTCGTCCACGGATTCATCACCGTGTCGGGCGAAAAAATGTCCAAGTCGCGCGGCACCGGCATCAGCCCGCTGCGCTATATCGACATCGGCATGAACCCGGAATGGCTGCGCTACTACATCGCGGCCAAACTGAACGCGCATGTCGAGGATGTGGACTTCAATCCGGATGACTTCGTGGCGCGCGTCAACAGCGATCTGGTCGGCAAGTACATCAACATCGCCAGCCGCGCGGCAAGCTTCATCACCAAATATTTCGCCGGCGAACTGAAGTACGCCGGCGACACCGGTCCGCTCATGCAAGGCGCACGGGCAAGTGCGTTGCTGGTGCGGGACAACTACGAATCCCGCGAATACGGCAAGGCAATCCGGGAAATAATGGCGTCGGCCGATCGCGTCAATCAGGAGTTTGATGCGAGCCAACCGTGGCTTCTTGCAAAAGATCCCGCAAAAAAGGATCAGCTCCAGGACATCTGTTCCCGCGTATTGCACGGTTTCAGGCTGTTGACCGTCCTTCTCGCGCCGGTGATCCCGAACACCGCTCGCAGGGTGGCAAAGGAATTTTTCGGAATGGACCGCGACTTCGTCTGGTCCGACGCGGAGACCCTGCCTTCCCGCGTGAACGCCTATCAACACCTCATGACACGCGTCGATCCGAAACAACTCGACGCGCTGTTTGACATGGAACCTGAGACGCCCAAAGTGACCGCCCCTGCCACACCCGCCGCTGCGCCTGCTCCCGCAGCCGAAAGCAGCGCCACGATCTCCATCGACGACTTCGCGAAGGTTGATCTGCGCGTCGCGAGAATCGTGAAGGCCGAGCATGTCGACGGCGCGGACAAGCTGCTCAAGCTGACATTGGATATCGGT